>JAGDBH010000358.1 GCA_017959135.1 Succinivibrio sp.
AAAGCTTATCAAGGCAGGCGAGGTTGAAGTTAATGGTGAAATCGTTCTTGATCCTGCCTCAAAGATCTCTGTAACCGATGAAATCGTTATTGACGGCTATGAGGTTGAGGCTTCAGACGGTTTCAAAAAACGAGTCTTTATGCTCAACAAACCATCTGGTTATGTCTGTGCCGACAAGGATAACAATAATCCTGTAGTCATAAACATCTTCAGTGATATCCCTAAGTTCACCCAGATGCATTGTGTTGGAAGACTTGATATTGATACTACCGGTCTGCTGCTGGTTACTGATGATGGCGATCTGAATCATAGGATCACATCTCCTAAATCCGAGGTAACCAAAACATATCTGGTTTCAACCCGAGACAAGATTGTTCCTAAGGATGTGGAGCTTTTTAAAAAAGGCTTAAAGCATCCGGAGGAGAAAACCAGATACAAGAGTGCATTACTTGAAATTCTGTCTGATCATGAGGCTTTAGTTACCGTAACTGAAGGTCGTTTTCATGAGGTCAAAAGACTTTTTGAGTGTGTCGACAATGAAGTTACTGAATTAAAGAGACTTTATATTGGACAGCTTAAGCTAGATGACTCACTTGAAGAGGGGGAATACATACCTCTTGAGGATGAGGATCTTCAGAAAGTATTCACTCCGTATTCACCAGAATAGGTCAAATCTTTTGGGCAGGATTAAATCCTGCCTTAATACTTTTATTCCCGTCAAAAAATAATTTTTTTCTGTATGACTATTTTTACTATTTCTGTTAGTATATGCTAATTAGCTATGGCTAATTTATGTTGAAAGTGGAATAGATTAAACATTATTTCCTTGATTTTTATCATGATAGTTAGACTCGGCTAATTTGTATTGCTTATTTGCAATAAAGATTTGTCTATGCTCACAGTTTATTTGAATACTATAATCATATAAAAATAAAAAAAGGTAATTTATGTTTAATTTCTTATCTCAGTTTTTTAACGAAAAAAAGTACTTTCTGTCAACTGTAACCGTTGCAAGCTATATCCCTGGTCGTATCAGAGGATACAGTTCTCTTGTAAAAGGGAATCATGAAAATGCAAAGGCTCTTGAGGAGTATTTTTCTCAGTTTAAGGAACTGGATAGCTTTTCCATAAATGAAGTAACTGGTTCGATTCTGATTGAATACGATGTAGATAAATTAGCCTCGAACAAAGAATTACTGGAAATAGAACATTGCCTTCGAAAAAAGGCGGGAAAGTAGGGAACTTAAATGAATCTTACCGTTTTATCTGTACTTATTGCTGTCGCACAGCCTTTAATGCAGATGGTTTTTAATAATTACTCAAACAAGAGAATCAACGAGAATACCAAATTAGCTATGTTTACCTGTTTACACAGTATTGAGGGAAGAAGACGCTATAAGAGTGTTCTTTTGAAGGATAAGGCATTCTCTGATGCTTTAAAGTCAAAGTTAAAAGGTTTAGGTCTGTTTGATCAGATCTCCGTTAACAATGTTACAGGCTCTATTCTACTTACATATAAGTGTGAGGAGAAAGATGTTGATACTGTAATTGATCATCTGAATGCTCAGACCCTTAAGGTTGCAGAAAGCAAGTCTAAGTTTGCCAATTCAACTATGGGCGCAGCTTCTGCATACAGTGTCGGTCAGCAGGCAGCATCAATCGGCAGAAATTCTCTTATCGGTCAGTCATTGAGAAATTACACCACAAAGGTTAACACCTGTGTAAAGAGGTCTACTAACGGTATTGCAGACCTTGCAGTAGTTGTTGGTGCGATCTGTCTTTTATGGGGCGGATATAAGGTCTTTACACAGAATCAGGTTCCAAATGGCCCATCTTTAGTATGGTGGGGCTATAAGATTCTTGAGGGCGGTACTAAATAATGTCACAAGTGTTTCACTATACTACCAAGCTTGAACAGGAATACAGTGCCAAAGGCACTGCTGTTCTTGAATATAAGCTGAGAAAGGTTCCTGGTGTAGTATCAGCCTGTATTTTAAAGGACAATACATTAAGTGTTTATGCTAAAGACAAGCTGTCTTTAGCTAAAGCTCTTTTTGCCTTAAGACTTGTTCCTGTAAGGGAAGAGCTTAAAGCCAAGGCTAAAAAGGAAAAGAATGATATCAAGGCGGTATCAGAGGAACTTAAGAACTATAAGTTCAAAGCTCTGGTTTCTCTGTTCGGCTTTGGTGCTTTAGAGGCTTTCAAGCGTCTGTCTCCAACAGCATTCACCAATCTGTCTTTTTTAAGAACAGCTTTTGTTCTGCTAATTGCAAAGGATATTTTTAAAGAAGGTGTATTGGGTCTTATCAAGGAGAAATCTCCTAATGCGGATACCTTGACTGCAACTGCAGTTCTGGCTTCTGTACTTTCAGGTAAACCTGAGTCCAGTCTTTCTCTACTTGTTCTTTCAAACTTTGCTGAGATGCTGACTATCGGTGCAGCAGAGAAGGCTCGTCAGCATATTTCAAATCTTCTTGATATGAAGGAGAAATATGTATGGCTTAAGAATAAGAAAGGTCATATTTCAAAGGTTAGCATTGACGATGTAATGGTAAATGATGAAGTCGTTGTTTACGTGGGTGAGAAAATCTGCGTTGACGGCGTGATTATTGAAGGTGATGCTTCAATTGATCAGTCATCACTGACCGGTGAGTCAATTCCTGCTTTCAAGACCGTTAATCAGGAAGTTTATGCTGGTACTGTAGTGCGCTCCGGCGAAATTACCATCAGAGTTTCCAAGGTTGGTGATGAGACCAATCTTGCACGCATTATCAACATGGTGGAGAACGCTCAGAACCGAAGAGCTCCTATCCAGAACTTTGCTGACAGAATGGCAAATGCCTTAGTGCCAATTTCATTCCTGTCTGCAGCTGTAGTTTACGGTGTAACCCGTGACTTCCAGCGTGTTCTAAATATGTTCTTCATTGATTTCAGCTGCGGTCTGAAGCTTTCAACCTCTACAGCTATCTCAGCCTCAATCAGTAAGGCTGCTCAGATTGGTGTTCTGGTCAAGGGCGGTAACTTCATTGAAACCTTAGCTGATATTGATACTGTTATTCTGGATAAGACCGGAACTATTACCGACGGCCACCCAATTTTGATTGATACAATCAGATGCAATGAGATTGAGGAGAAGGAGCTTGTTCTGCTAGCAGCAGCTGCTGAGAAATCCTCATCACATCCTTTAGCTGAAGCTGTAATCAATTACGCTGAGGATAAAGACTGGAATGTTCCTTATGATGTAAAGACAGAAACCGTAGTTGGTCGTGGTATCAGCGCCAGTGTTTCTGATTTTGACGGCTATAAGGGTGGAGAGCTCCTGGTCGGAAGCAGAACCTTCATGAAAGAGAAGAATATTCCTGGTGTAAATGATATCGACAGATCTGGCTTCTCAAAAGAATGCAATATTATTTATGTTGCAAGAAACAGTGAGCTTTTAGGTGCCCTGGTAATTACTGATCCAATCCGCAAGGACATCAAGAAGACTCTTAACAGAATCCGCAGAAACGGTGTGGATGAGATTGTTATGCTGACCGGT
>JAGDBH010000359.1 GCA_017959135.1 Succinivibrio sp.
CATCTGGTCTACGTATTAACTCAGCAAAAGATGATGCTGCAGGTTTACAGATTTCAGACCGATTAACCTCTCATATCAATGGTTATAATCAGGGTAACCGTAATGCCAGTGATGGTATTGCAGTAGCTCAGACTGCTGAAGGAGCAATGGACGAAATCACCAACATGCTACAACGTGTTCGTACTCTAGCAGTTCAGGCATCAAACGGTACCTTAACCACAACAGACCGTAACGCTATTTCAACCGAAGTTAAAGAGTTACAGGCAGAAATTACCCGTATTGCATGTCATACCACCTTCGCTGGTGCTCAGATTCTGAGAGGCACATCTTCAACTGGTTCATCCTTAGTTCAGAAGACCGGTGATAATACAGGTAAGATTACTATTCAGGTAGGTTCAATGAAGGATCAGGTTGTTAACATGTCCTTCTCTCAGGATATGAAGGCAGAATCTCTGGGTGTTGATTCAGGTAGCTTAAGTGTAACAACAGCTACTAACGCTGAAAACGCAATCGCATCTATTGACTGTGCATTAAAGCTTGTAGACAGTGCTCGTGCTGCACTTGGTGCTTCTCAGAACCGTCTAGAGTCAACCATCAGAAATCAGTCATCAATTTCTGAGAACCTGTCAGATGCTCGTTCAAGAATTCGTGATACTGATTACGCTGAGGAAGCTTCTAACCTGTCACAGCAGTCAATTATTCAGCAGGCTGCAACCTCAATGCTGACACAGGCTAATGCAAGACCTCAGATTGCTCTAAGCTTACTAGGCTAATCTTAAAGCTCTAGTCCCAATCCCATATCCTCCTGCGGGGGATTGGGATTAGTTTTCCAACCTCAGATTTATATCTGAGGTTTTTTATTATTTCTCTAAATAAAATCCCGGTTTTGCCGTAAATATATATAAAGGGAAAGAAGGGAATAAAGTCGTGTTAACTTCAAATATAAGAAATCAGTATCTAGTAGATGAAATGCAGTTAGGTGAGCGTCTTAATCGTGATGTTCACTCAAACGATCATGCTGACTTTTCTCTTATGCTGGCGATGCTTTCCCATGATCTGACCGATCATCCTTTATACAATCCTAAAGTTACTGAAGAAAAAGATGTAAATTTGAGAAAGAAATTTCATCTTTTACCTGAACAGAAAAAATATGCCCAGTCTGATGATTTTGATAGAGCTCAGTTTTTGACAGAGTCTTTCTCCTCAGATGGCATTACACAGGTATTCCTGGCTCAGTGCATCAGAAAAGAACCTTTAACTCCTTTCCAGAGAGAATTAGCTCCTGAAGTATTTGGAGAACTTCCTCCTTTAAAACAGGAAAAACTGAGAAAGGAATATGAAGGTAAGGCTTTATCTTATGAAGAAATTCATGAGACCGGTGATGGCTTTGACGTTCTAGATGAGATCCAGGCAAGTCGTATTCAGCTGCAAATCAGTACTCAAGTCTAATTTTTCATAAACTATCAGAAATTTCTCTTTTGACGGGATAAATGTAACCTTTTCTTTTTTAATGCAATTAATTCTTAATAATAAAAAATTGCATTTTTTTGTAAAAATATTGCCTAAAATCATCATTCATGATCCTACACTTATAGTATAATGTGCAAAATTTTTTTAATAACGTGTGATAATTGGGGAAATAAATGGCTGTTTTTGAAGAAGCTTTAAAATATTTTCCGGACATTTCTGACGGAATAACTTACTGCCCAGTTAAAGGCGTACATTATTTTAAAGAGTCATTCCACAGAAATGCTGAACCAAGCGTTTATCCAGCTGGATTATGCATAATGTTCAGCGGTGCAAAGATTTTAACTATGGATGATATTTCATTCAAATATAGTGGTGGCGAATACGTTGTATGTTCTATGACAATGCCTCTTAACTGTGAAATCTGCGCAAATAATGAAGAACCTGTAAAAGGCATATTCATTGGTTTTACTGTAACCGAGATTCGAGATTTAGTTGAAGAAATGGGCCTTATCGATTCATTCCAGAAAATGGATCTAAAGGTTGTTCCTCAGCCATTCGGCCCTTCTGTTATGTCTGATTCATTCAGAGGTTCTATTCTTAGATTTTTAGAATGTCTGAGAAATGAACAGGATGCTCGTATCTTAGGTGAAACTCTTAAGAGAGAGGTTTTATATAGAGCTTTAACAGGCGAACAGTCTGAACTTTTATATAAGATTGCTTTGAACTCAGGTCCTTTGGCTTTAGTTTCCAATATTATTGGAATTATCCAGAATAACTACAACAAGGATCTGGACATTAACAAACTAGCTGAAGATGCTCATTTAAGTGTGTCTTCATTCTATCGTATCTTTAGACAGATTACTTCAGATACACCTATCCAGTATATTAAGAAGCTTCGTTTGAACAGAGCAAAAGACTTAATTGTTTCAAAGAATGTAAAAGCTTATGTTGCAGCTTTTGAAGTTGGATACGAGAGTGTGTCTCAGTTTAGCCGTGAATTTAAACGTTATTTTGGTGTTACACCAGCGGCATTTAAGGTTAATTAAATAGAAAAGAATAAGTTTTCTGATTCGGCTATCCGCTATCTGAAGGCTTTCTTCTTTATTTCTGAAAATCAATGCAACTGATAAAACAAAAGGGAGATTTTTTAAATCTCCCTTCTTTTTATTAACTATTA
>JAGDBH010000360.1 GCA_017959135.1 Succinivibrio sp.
CATTCATGTTGCCCAGGGGGCAGTTAAGGTAATCGCATATCTCTTTGGCCAGGTACATGGTGTTGGTACCGCAAAAGACCAGGAAAGAATTGCTTGAATCCATTAAGATCTGTTGTTTAATATTTTTGCTCTGCAAAGTTACAAATAAAACGCTTTTTCAATTGGCCGTTCTGTCCATTTTTTAGATTATTTATCAACAGGTTCCGCAAACGCAGAGATGACAAATGACACAATAAAAAAGGCCGCCTGTGGGGCGACCTTTTCTATCATTACGTCTAATGTAAATTAGAAGTAGAAGTTCAGTGTAATGTTTGCACCTATGTTACCAGTACCGATGGTGATCTGGTTGCTTGAAGGTGATACCAGCTCTGTCCACTCTCTCTTGGCCAGATCAACAGTTGAGAAACCCTCAAGCAGCTGATACTGAGCCCTGTCAAATGAAGCAAGTGCTGTAAAGTTAACCTCACCGCCTACAGACATCTTAGGAATGATGAAATACTCAACACCTACAAATGTTACGATACCGGCATGCACTGTGGGGGCAAAGTTGTAGTTCTCAAGAGCACGGTTATAAACAAAACCGTTCAGAGCAGGAGCAACAGTACCACCGTTAGACTCTGAAGGAGCCTGGTTGATATCTGTGATAGCATTACCATAGGTGTACTTTTCAATTCTGTTGTTAACAGCGAACAGCAGACCTGCGCCATAAATACCCTGCAGTCTCTCCTTACCTGCTCTCTTCTCAAGACCGGCCATCAAGCTAAGACCTGTATTCTTATTCAGATAGGTGTCAATAACCTTCTTCTGTGAGAACGGGTTTATAGCATGATCAGCATCATCATCAGCATAGGTTTTTGTGAATGTACGCTGATAAATGAGACCCAGGTTGACTCTAATAGCTGTCTCTTTGTCAAGGAAATACTTTCCTGAAACAGACATCAGCGGCATAATCTTCTGGAACGGTATAGTATTGACGTCACCGCCTATATAAGCCTGACCGCCAAACTCTGCAAGGTTGTTTCCAAGAGCACCGTTGAAGAACTGACCGATATACTGTGACATAGGTACGCCACTGATAGATATTGCATAGTCACCCGTCTTAGGGGTATATTGAACCTCAGTTTTTTCCTGAGATCTGGCGGTTACAGAGACCAGAGTCAGAGCCGCCAAAACCAATAACTTAAACTGTTTCATAATCATTGTTTATCAGATAATAAAACAATTGAAATCAATAAGCCCACTGGGGGTTAAGAGCGCCACTATTGTAGCTCTTAGGTGCATCTAAAGCAGTGTTGCCGATTCCCCTGATTCCTTCCTTCTCCTGCAACTCGGGCATAATAACCAGATCACCCATCTTGGCAGGAATAATCTCATTGTCTGCTGAAAGGAAATAGGTGTCATCTACAGACGGATAAAGGACTTGACAGGTCTGGGTCTTCCAATCTGTACCTTCTTTGTATCTACCTGTAAAATCATTGTCAAGCTCAGGCTTGGTAGAAACTTTCAAATCAGGCATAACAGTCATATCCAGCCAGTTATCGGGCAGATTGACAGTGAATGAGTACACGCCTTCTGAATTAGTCTGGATTCCAGTCTTTGTATATGTCTGTTCCGGATTACCTAAATTGTCATATACGGTAACCTCACATGTCAAATTCCACTTTTTGTCAACAACTTTTGTATCAATAACGTAATTTGTGGCATCATCGGGATCCTTATACCAATTCTGAAGCAGAACCTTACCGGTAACAGTTACCTTCTGTGACATCTGCTCCTGTACGGTAGCATCTGATGTAACTGTCAAGAAATCATAGGTCTTGATGTCCTTGTTGGTCATTGACTTTACAGTAGGACCTACATTGTTGTTATACAGAGCATCGGGGATTGTTATGAGCTGACCGGCTACAACAACCTTCTTCTCTGCATAGAAAGGAATAACTGATACTGTTACGTTAGTAGCAGCCAGACCAAGCGGAAGAGAGTAAGAGAACTTACCATCCTGATCAATATCTGCAAGATAAGTCTGATTACCAGCTGAACCGGCAACATAATCAGCATTGCCGACCTCTATCTTAACCTGTTGTCCTGCAGCCGGAACAAAATGTTCGTTGAAGATTACTCCGCTAGCATCCTTGTAAGCACCTGCATCATACTTTACAGTACCTACAACTGTACCCTGAGGAAGAGCATCATTCTTAAGGTCGCTAGACTTGAACTCTGATTGCTCCTTGGAGCAGCCTACCAACATAAGGGCAGCCGCAGCAACTAAAAAATACTTTCTCATTTTGAAAAATTTTAAATGATTATTAATGGAATAAGGTTAATATTCAAAAACTCACGCAAATTTAGACCATTATTATTTAAAAAACAAGAAATATAATTAAAATATAAAGAGGCCGGCTAAAAAACATTCAGTCGGCCTCAATATCGTTGAAAAAAATCAAATCAATAGAACCACTTCACGTAGCAGAAATCCTGACGGTGAGGCAGCTCCGCGTTCTTGGGATACATGCGGTAAGCAACCTTAAACGTTCCTGCAAAATCATTCTTTACCGTACCGTGGAACGTGTAGAGGTTACCCTCAC
>JAGDBH010000043.1 GCA_017959135.1 Succinivibrio sp.
CTATTATTACTGAAATCTTTTTGAGTAAGCTCATAGAAAATTCCGTCCGTATGGTTTGTTCTATATCTTCAGTATATCTAATTAACGGCATCTACTCCCTAAGTTAAAGCTAAATTTGCAATCTGATTCAATATTCATAATGAAATACTCAGATAAAACAAAAACAAACTACCGCCCCAACCCAAGGTCAGGGCTTAACTTTTTTGTCAAATGTAACTATTTTTTCGAACCATCAAACCATTTTCTGTATATCTTGTCATATACGCCGTTTTCTCTGATTTTCTTAAGGCCTTCAGCAATAGTATCGCTTATTTCCGTTTTGTTTTTGGAGGTAACAATTCCATACTGTTCGAAGGTCAGCTTGTCATTTAAGATTGCTGTCTTGTCATCATGACTTCTTACGTGATAGAACTCAAGCACCGGCTTGTCGATAATAATTGCGTCACATTCACCCTTATCAATAGCCATAAAGGTTTCAATATCTGTAAGATAAATCTTGGTTTTGGCATTCTTTATGTTTTCAGCAAAATATGAACCGGTAGAGCCGCTGCGGGCGCAGATTTTTTTCCCCTGAAGGTCATAACTGCTGTGGATATCCTTTAGAAGATCTGTACGAACCAGCACACCAAGGCCTGAATCATAGTAAGGCTCAAGCTTTACGATCTGAGCTATTTCCTCAGTAATAGAGTATGCTGAAATTGCAACATCTACCTGTTCAGTAAGCACAGAAGGTAGCAGAGCATCAAAAGGCATATTGGAGATTTCAACCTTTAGTCCCTGTTCTTTGGCAATTGCCTTGATGATATCAACGTCAAAACCGATAACCTCTGATGAGTTTTTCTCCTTGAAATCAAACGGAGCGAAAGATGCTTCAAGACCTACTTTAAGCGTTTTGCTCTCAAGTGCAAAACAGGAGACCGAAAATAGTGCCAGGGCTAATAGTGAGGCTTTTTTTATTATTTTCATCAGAGGGCTCCTTTCGATAAGAAATATCAGGACATATTTTTAGCACGTATTTAGAATATAATTCTTTTGGCGAATATATCCTTCCGATATTTTGCAATTATGAGAACTGTACATAGGAAAAAAATGAATTTTATTCACGAAGTAACAGAATCGTTTACGCACTTAAAAATTATTGCTCAGAACTATTTCAAATCACGAAACCTTCGAAAGGATAGTACTGTCAATGAAGGTGAACTAACCTTCAGGAGAGGAAACAGGGGAGATCTTGAGAAGATTGTGCCCCTTCACAACTCTATTTTCAGCCGTCCGTTTTTAGACTGGCTTTTAGTTCTGTATAAACTCAGAGCTTCAGCGCTTGTCAGTGTTGCTGTGAATAAGAGCGGTGATATTGTTGCCTATGATATTTATATGTTTGAGCCTTCCGAGATAAAAGACAACATTCTGCATAATCTGTATGTAGGTGTTCATCCTGATTATCAGAATCAGGGACTTGCAGGAAAGTTAAGAAGATATTCAGCAGACTGCTATGATGGGGGTCGGATTAGCGGACTTTCAACACTGGCCCCATTTTCAAATGTAAAGGCCCTGCGTTCAGCTCAGAAGGCCGGCTATGCCATTACCAAAGCCAGTGCCAAACCTGCTGCATACTATCTTTTCAGATATCTTAAGAAAGCATGATCTGTCCTGTGACTCTAAGTGTTTTCAGAGTCATACGGAGCTGATTTCTCTGTCTTGTTTTTATCACAGATGGAGCTACCCCATCTGGCGAGATTCTCCATAATGGGAACCAGAGTTTTTCCTTTTTCGGTCAGAGAGTATTCAACCTTTGGAGGAATAACCGGAAAGATTTCTCTTTTTACAATTCCATCTGCCTCAAGCTCTCTTATACTCTGAGTGAACATCTTATTGGAGATGCCGGTAAGAGAGTGCTGCAGCGCAGATGATCTCATAGCTCCATTGCGCAGATGAAATATCAGAAGACTTTTCCATTTTCCTCCGATCACATCCATGGCCAGTTCAAGAGAACACAGATACTTCTTTCCCTTGTATATAAATTCCTTGCTGCATTTTTCTTCAGATGTCATAAAGATGCCTTTTTCTGGGTATAACTCTCTTTTTGGGAAGTATAAACTTTAAAAGCGATGTATTCCAGTAATTATCCTGGGTAAAAGTTATCTTCTGATAATAATTATTGAATCTACCAATAATATAACTTTAAAAATCAATAAAATACACTTTTTAGTTATTACTGAACAAAAATGTATGTACTTCTAATTCTGATTATTAAAATCTATTCTATGTGTACTTCTTATGTATCAAAAGATGAAGACTTCTATAGTGCTACAGTCTTTGTTGATTGATGGTGTATTACAGCAGGCGGATATCATCTTAATCCGTTCTTAGACAGACTGGTAAACTCGTTCTCTGTTTTGATAAGAATAAAGATAATTCCCCATTAAAGAAGGTATCTGTCTGCTGTATATTTTGTTAAATAGATAGTTGTGATGAATTCTGTCATAACTATTTTAGGTGTTTTAGGCAAAATACAACAAGGTTATCAGAACGGATTCTGTATAACGGTTAAGATGAAAAACATCTAATGGTTTCTGATGATTCCTTTGGGAATTAATGATGCCGACTCTTACTTTAAAAAGGAGTTTACATGTTTAATTTTGATTTGTACTTACCTACACGTCTGGTTTTTGGTAAAGGCAGAATCGATGAGCTTCCTGATTTAACCAGATCCTATGGTTCAAAAATCCTTTTAACCTACGGTGGTGGCAGCATCAAGCGCAGTGGTATTTATGACAAAATCAAGTCTCTTAACAAAGGCGCAGAAATTTTTGAAATAAGCGGTATTGAGCCTAATCCAAAGATTACCACTAGTAGAAAAGGTGTTGAGATTGCCAAGAAGGAAAAGGTTGACTTTATTCTGGCTGTAGGTGGCGGTAGTGTTCTTGATGCTTCAAAGAATATTGCTGCAGGTGCATTCTATGACGGTGATCCATGGGATCTTGTTCTGGATTCATCAAAAATCGGCAAGACTTTACCTTTATTCTCTGTTCTAACCCTGTCTGCAACAGGTTCTGAGTATGACAATTCAGGTGTTATTACCAATGAGGATACTCATGAGAAGCTGCCTATCTTCGGTAACCTGTGGCCTGTAGCATCCATCTGTGATCCTACCTATACCTTCAGTGTTCCTGCAAGTCAGACTGCAGCTGGTGCGGCAGATATCATGTCACACACCTTTGAGTCATATATTGTAAATCAGGGCAATACTCTAACTGACGGTATCTGCGAGGCAATGCTGAGAACCGTAATCAAGAATGCTCCTAAAGCAATTGAAGAGCCTGAGAATTATGATGCACGCGCTGAGCTGATGATGGCAAGTTCATTTGGCTGCTGTGGTCTTTTAAGCATCGGTCGTGAAGGTTCTCCTTGGGTATGCCATGGTCTTGAGCATGAGCTATCAGCTTTCTACGATATTACCCATGGTGTAGGTCTTGCTATCTTAACTCCTGTATGGATGAGACACAGCTTAACCGAGAGAACTGCTCCTCGCTTTGCAACCTATGGCGTAAATGTATTCGGACTGAATCCTAAGGATGATGTGATGACCAATGCCAAGAAGGCAATTGATCTGACCGCTGATTTCTTCAAGAAGCTAGGTCTGCCATCAAAGCTTTCTGAGGTTGGCATTGATGATTCTCACTTTGAGGAGATGGCTGACCACGTAAGCAAGTTCTGGTTTGGTGATTTCAAGGATGCTATCAGACCACTTGAGCGCGAGGATGTAATCCGTATTCTTAAGGACTGTCTATAGTCGAGGTTAATATGCAGAAGATCTTACTTTTAAACGGCGGTAAGGCGTTTGGCTCTTCAAAAGGTCAGCTTTCATTGAATTTGCACGAGACTGCAAAAAAGACTCTTGTCTCTTTAGGCAGGGAAATTCGTGAGTGTCAGATTGACAGCGGCTATGTCCCATCTGAACAGGTGGATAATTTCCTGTGGGCAGACGCCGTAATCTGGCAGATGCCTGCATGGTGGATGGGAGAGCCTTGGATTGTAAAGAAGTATATTGATGAGGTCTTTACCGAAGGCGGTGGTCGCTTCTTAACCTCAGACGGCAGACATCGTACTGATCCTGCCCATGGCTACGGCACAGGTGGCCTTTTAAAGGACAAATCCTACATGTTCTCTGTAACCTGGAATGCTCCTATTGAAGCATTCACTGAAAAAGGAGAGTTCTTTGAGGAGAAGGGCGTCGATGTAGTATATTTCCACCTGCATAAGGCAATGCAGTTTGTGGGTATGAAAGGCCTTCCTACCTATATCTGCAATGATGTTATCAAAAATCCGAAGGTAGATGAGTTCATATCAGGATATGAATCTCATCTGAAAAAGGTCTTCGGCTAACAGACATCAGTTCATACTAGGCTCTGACAAAGGAATGTTTTCAGGGCCTACATCTTTTACAAAACTTCTGATTTCGTTTTTTATCTCCTCAGTATCTATCACCGACTTCTCTCCAAGACGGTTAAAGTTTTCTCGATCCTTTAGAGAGTAGTAAAGAGCCTCGTCATATTTTTTGACAGCAAGGTTAATCATTTTTCTGCGGATGCGTTTTTCTGTAAGGATGTTTTTCTTCTCTTTAATCCAGGTTACACCAAGCACAGTTAAAAGAAGCATTCCAATGTATCCAAGAATCGGGTACATAACAGCAACCAGTGTCTTGAACCCGCAGAAGCTTAAGCCAAAGCCGATAAGCACACTTGCAATCAGAATTGCCTTGAGCTTCTTTTCATTTCTTCCGGCAAATCGCTTGGCAAAGGCATAAAACAGTGAGAATGCGGTATTAAAGATAAGAGCAAAGATTGTCAGCGCATAGACAAAGGCAAATGCCGGATGAATGTTCTTAACAATCTCAAGCATTGGAATATCTGCATCCTTTACACTGTCGATATTGGCAAAGATGGTAATTGCCGCGGCACTGATAATAAAGCCGATAATGGCTCCTCCTAAAAGACCGCCTTTTTCTGCCACTCCGATTCTAAGTACAGAACCTCCTAAAACAAAGGCCATAGAGACAGCTGAGATTGCACACAGGGCATAGTAGTTGACTACAGCCATCCACACTTTCGGCATCGGTGATTCGATGGTGGCGGCTATCTCATCTAACGCTTTAAAATCGTAGGATTTTCCAATGAACGTATAGCCGCAG
>JAGDBH010000361.1 GCA_017959135.1 Succinivibrio sp.
TGTTCAATGCTCCTTTGCCCTGCTGCTGTACATCCAGGGCCTTTACTCCTGTATCCTGAAGAAGTTCCCTGTTGCCTAATAGTTTTACTATGTATGCGGCAAGTTTTTCTTCATCCTCAGCAACAAAGCAGCCACCAGTGTCTAAAAGCTTCTCGAACTGTTCCTCAAAGTTTCTGTAAATTGGACCGGTCAGAAGAGGAAGACTGAAATAGGCTGGCTCTAAAGGATTGTGTCCGCCGATATCAACAAAACTTCCTCCCATGAAGATAAGATCGCATAGACCAAAGTAGGTTTCAATCTCTCCCATGGTGTCACCGACCATAACATCAGAGTTGAACAGGGTAATACTCTTAAGCTCACTCTTGAGAGAGAAGGAAATATCTTTTTCATTAAGATACGAGCAGACACTATCGGTAACAGTCTGATGTCTTGGTACAAACACCATCTTCAGATCAGGTAATTTCTTCTTAGCCTCAATATAGGCATTAACAATGGCTTCTTCCTCACCATCATGGATACTGATGGCTCCAAACACATTGTTACTTAAGATCTGACGCTTAATCTTCTTGGAATCCTCAAACATTTTCTCTCTTGGCTTGAGATCATATTTGATGTTTCCTGTAACAACAGTATTTGCAGCTGGTACTCCGATTTTTTCAAATCTGCCTTTATCAGCATGGGAGATACACATTACCTTGCTTAGCTTTGAACCGATAAGATCTCTTATGATATTTGGATATTTAAGATATTTCTGACAGTTCTTTTCCTGCATTCTGGCATTGATAATCATAACCGGACACTTTCTTTTGGCTGCTGTATCCAGCATGTTTGGCCAGAGTTCAGTATCGATGATAATCAGAGCCTCAGGATTAAAGTGCTTAAAGAAGCGTGAGACAGCCAGAGGACTGTCTAGCGGAGAAAACTTTACCAGTACGTTTTCAAGTGAAGATGCTGCCTTTGCACCTGTGGTTGTCATAGTAGTAATTACAATCCTGTCGTTTGGATGATTTCTTCTGAACTCGACAATAAATGGCTTGAGCGCGTTAATCTCTCCAACAGATGCACCATGAAACCAGATACAGCTTTTCTCTGTTTCCCTGTAATATCCTAAAAGTTCGAGAATTCTTCTGCCATAAGGAGGATCTCTGCGCTTTTTATATGCCAGAAATGCTGCTCCCAGAGGAGCTATCAGCAGGGTGACAAACTTATACAGATAAAGGGCAAATCGTGATGTTAATTTCATACAAGCAGTATCTTAGTGTTTTTGTAAAAGCATTATCTATTTGTTTTTTAAATTGAAACCAGCTGCTCAAGCTTATCAATAACCATCTGAGGGGTAAGCTTCTTCAGGCAGGCATAGGTTTCAAACTTACAGGTTCTCTTAAAGCATGGATGACATGGTTCATCTGACTCCACACATATAGCCTTGTCAGACAGAGGTGGAGTGTAATTGGTTGAAGTTGAACCGAAAATACATACCTGAGGAATATCTGCAGCAGCAACAGTGTGCATCAGACCTGAATCGTTACATACGGCAGCGGTTGAGCTTCCAACGATATCAAGAGCCTCGGTAAGGTTGGTCTTGCCTGCTATATCTGTAAAGAATGGCTTGGTATCCTCTGACAGATTCTCATAGATCTTGGCTACTGTAGGAATGTCCTTTTTAGAACCGATTCCGATTACTCTGCCGCCTTTTCTGATCCACCACATTGATATTTCAGCAAAATATTCAACAGGCCATAGCTTTGATGGTCCGTAATTGGCACCGCAGCCTAAAATCAGGTTTTTCTTTGAAAAATCAAGGCCGAGCTCTGAAGCTCTTTTCTCATCAAGTGCACGGGTTTCCAGCTTAGGATAGTCAAAAGCAGGCAGATCCTTTGCTGTCTTTACTGTGTTCTTATCAAAGGCAAGGGCAACATAACGCTGGACCATCAGTGGAAAATCCTGCTTGTTGCAGCGCATATTATTGATAAGAATATATCTGGATTCTCCCTTGAATCCTCGTCTGTCTGGAATCTTTGCAAAGAAACCTACAAAGGCAGACTTAAGAGAGTTTGGAAGAATAAAAACTGAATCGTAGTGAGTATCACGGAACTTTTTACCTTCAGCATATCTCTGCTTGAGGTTGAAGGCTCCATGTTCAAATGGATTTATGAACTTTCCTGACAGCTCAGGCATTCTGTCCAGTATAGGCATGGTGTAGGCAGGAGCATAGATATCAATGGTACACTCAGGATCCTGCTGTTTTAGAACTTTATAAAGGCTCTGAGACATAATCAGATCTCCAAGCCATGAAGGTGAAATAATCAGATATTTTTTGTGGGTATTTAAAGTCATAATTCGCTTTATTTACTGCTTAACTGTATGTTTTTTAAGCAGTATATATCCTATAACCGGTGGTCTTTTACACTGGGCAAATCCAGGTAAAAATAAAAAAATAGTATTTTAGGAGGCGGGAAAGTCTGTTTCCGCGCTTCCCTTTCTATTGTAGCCTATGTTTGTCGTTTAAATCAGGATTTTTCAGTGCACACATACATTGTTTGTCTTTATTTATTAGATTGAACAATGTGTTTTCTATCTTTGTTGCTTTATAATGTCAGTATCTATTAAGTTTTAA
>JAGDBH010000362.1 GCA_017959135.1 Succinivibrio sp.
TCAGGGAGCCATGGACTTCATGCAAGAAGTGCCTGAGACAGTAAACAAAGCTGTTGAGAGGCAAGAAGACGGTCTCGAGGACTTCTTGAAGCAGTGGCGTAAAGGCCAAGATAAGCAATTCAAACTGTTCAGCATACTCAAAGGTGCTGTAGTTAAACCGTTTGAAATAGCTAAGATAGGAATGTCGGCTGCTGAAAAAGCACAAGCTACATTTAAGATGGTCAAGGAATCTGTTGAGCAGGCTCTGGGTAAAGGCGCTGCAATTAAGGTGATTTTTAAGCAGTTAGCTGATGCATTCCCATTTATAGGTAAGATTAGAGACAAGATTATCGATTTTGAGAATCTGATTCCTAATATGGTAGAGTTTGTCAGTGGTAAACTAGACAATTTATCAAAAAGTATAAAATACGCTATATTCAATTTACGAGGGTCTTATCTAAACACGATCACACAGCTCCCAGTTTTTGGTAAAAAGGAGGAGAAACTGCATCCTAAAGACCTGAAAATCTTAAAGGATTGGCAAGCCATTAATGGCACACGAGAAATAGCTGAAGCTGAAGAGAAAAGACGAAGTGCTATATCTAAATTCGCATCTAACACACTAACACAGAAACGGTTTGGAATTGAGTTTACTCAGGAAGAGCTGGATGAAATTAAAGAGGGTAATGGCGACCTATTAGCCTCAAAACTTAGAGAGAATTTAAAGAAGAAGAATTCTGACCCTGAATTTCGAGCAGTTCAACAACTTGAAGAGTTAATAGAACAGTTATCTGATACCTCATCAGATTACTATACTACATTAGGCAAAGATCGTGTAGAGGAGATACAATCAGCTGCTAAAACCTTAGTTCTGGATAAATACGGTAGGAATCCTCCTAAGGAGGCGGCAACGCACTATGAGTATTTACTCAGCACTATACGAGATCAAGCTAGCAAGGCACAGAATCAACCACAGGTTCTACAATCACTAAGTAAATTACGTGATACCATAGAAGCTATAAACAGGACTGGTAAAGTACCTGGGAATTATCTTGCAAAAAAAAGCAAAGTCGCTGATTATGATCAAATGGATCTAAATAAGCTCAGCAATGCGCTCTCTGCTGCATATCATGACCCCTTGGAACACTCGGCTGGTGACACAGGAATCCCAGAGTTAACCAAGTTAATCAAGACATACGCCAAACAAGATGCTGAAGCCACTAAATTGCGTCTTCAACAAGATCCTGAAGAGACGAAACGTGTAATGGAAGAATATGAGCTTGAACAAGATGCGAAGGGACATATCAAAGCAAAACAAAAGGATGTAGATTGGGAGAAAATAAAAGAGAAAAATCGAGAAACTGTGAAAGAAGGTACACAAAAGCTTCAGGATATGATGGGCGGACCTGATTTCGGCTCGGCGCGTGCTAACCAGTTCGTTAAGGATATGATTATGAAGTATCATCTACCTTGGGATACGAATAACCCCGAGTTCATAGATACATTTTTCTGGATAAAGAGAAAGGATAATAAACCTGATGGCACCATAGAAGAGATAAGTATTCGAGATCAAGCAGTAACAAAGTGGCTTGAAGAACACCCTGAAGCTGGGTTTACTACCTGGCATGAATATACCGATGCTCACGGGGATAAGGTACGGATACTCTCTGAACGAGATGCCTTAAAGACACTGACCTCCGATGGGAAAAATGGCTGGACCTATTCTAATATTTACGGGAACAACGCAAAGCTTATAACTAGAAATCAAGGGTCTAATGCATGGAGAGAATTTGATGATGATGGGGAAGCAGTAGATCTACCTGATTATAACGATGAGAAGGTAGACCCATATTCTTTACCCGTAGCAAAAGGTCATCTCGAAGAAGACTATCCCTCAATAGAAGCTGAGATAGGCACAAACGAACTAGAGATCGATCAGGACCTTATTGATCCTGAAGGCAAGTATACCCCAGAACAACTCAAAGAAATGCGTGAGCATTACAAAGAGGCGATGCGAAACAGAAATAAAGCCGAAACAGATTACAAAAGATCAGAGTATTATTATAAATGTCTAGAAGAAATTTATAACGGGGAATACAATCAAGCTTGGGATCCTGAGGCTTGGGAAAAAGACACAAAGCTGTCTCAGAAGATAAGAGAAGTTTGCGAGCGGTACGATGACGAGTTTAAAAATGAAATACGGGCAAACAAAGTAAAACCTGCTGAAGCATATGTCGAATACGCTAAACAAAAAGGATTACCTCCATTAAAGGTTTTAATGAAAGCTTATAACAACATATACAATGATCTAAAAGAAACAGTACATCACAAAGAGGATTTAGATCGTCAAGAGAAAGAAGCAGAACGTCAACGACTCGAAGAAGAAGCTCAAGCGAAAGCACATCAAAAGGCTATAGAAGATGAGTATGAAAAATACAAAGCTGTTTTCGGCCCCGAAAAAGCTGATAACGCTTTAGAATATGCCAAAAGAATGAACCTTGATCCGTTAATGGTTCTCAAGTACCAACAAGAAGTGCATTATCAAAGCCGCTATGAAACTTCAATGAAGCGTGGTGATGATCCATCAGGTGCATACGCAGCTGAGGCTAAAGAAACTGCCGAAGACAATGCTATTCAAGAAGTGTTAGATACAGCTGCTACGACAGTTCAAACAATGACTTCGTCTGCAAAGAAAGGGTCAGCAAATGATATCTATTTACCTAGAGAGTCGCGAGATAGCGAGTTTATGAAGAAGCATATACTAACTTCAGATCAGTTCCTTTGGGCCGGTACGCCTTATGCTAGTCAAGCCCTTAAAATAGATAATCTGTTAGAACTCTGTGAGAAGAATGGGATACATGTAGATCTACATCAAATTTTAAGTAGGCTTAAACCTATAGCTGTTAAAAACAAGTTAGATGTCTACGATCTAGCAATCCAAGAACTCGAGCGTATACACCGAGAATCACTTGGGTCAGATTTTGATCTTGAAACATATTACGCCAGTCTAAATCAGCTTTATAATGGAACCTATCAGAATGAAGACAGATCTGAGGTAATTTCTAAAGATGACCTGGTAACAGATGTTCAACGAGAAAACACAGTTAACGCTATACAAGCTACTATAGACAATAAACTGAATGCGGCTGCCGCTGAAGTTCAAAACAAGATCGATCAAGCCAGGGAAAACGAGTTATTCAGTAGATCTGACGATAAACTATCTGATGTCGAGAAAAATATAAAGGCCATGGGAGAACAACAGCTGGAAGCTTTAGAAAGTCAAAAAGCTGATATTCTAAAAGCTATTGGTGTACTCAGTATGTTAATGCGATCAATACAACATGGCTCTAGCGTCATAAATGTTAACCAAGGGTCATCCGGAGATAGTACATCTGAAATCATAAGTAAGTATTTAGCCGAAATGGATATAGACATCGATAAGTATATAAAGTAACGATGTAATGGAGGGAGCAATTATGAATTTTGATGATCAAGATCATTATTACATTGACGCCTTTAATCTAATGGATACCACATATTTACGTAATGGTGGTTCTGCCCAGGCAATGGAAGGTACACAGCGTCTCTACACAACAACTACAGACGGTGAGCTCGATAAATGTATTATGATTGCTCCTTACATTGACCCAATTCAATACGTAGGTCGAAATAGCTGGTCAGATGGTGCTGGAAGCATGATGGA
>JAGDBH010000363.1 GCA_017959135.1 Succinivibrio sp.
AAGCAGCATTGAGTTTCTGTCGGTATATGATTCGCAGGCAAAACCAAGATTCAGCATTCTGGTTACAAAATCTACAGCAATGAATGATGATAGGCCCTGAGATAAAACCACAATGCGGTGAGACTGACTAACTACATCAATAACACGAGCAAGCATTGCTTCATCGACATTTCTCTCAGTTGCAGAAACACTGACTTTAGCGCCATCGATAACCTTTGAGGCAATATCCCCTACTGTATCTCCCTGCTTTACACTCTCAATCTTTTTTAGGTTCTGAGAAGACACCAGAGAACTTAATACCAGCTTAAAAGCAGGGAATCCCTCAGCGCCGAAGCGCTTGCAGAATCTGAATACCGAAGGCTCTGAAACACCAGCCCTTTTGGCCAGCTGAGCTATTTTCTCGTTAATAACTGATGCTGGATTCTTCAGAATAATTGAGGCTAATTTACGTTCTGATTTTGTCAGTTCAGTTTCATTTGCAATTCTGTCTAAGATATTTGAAGCCATATTATTAAATCAACTCTAAACTATTCTTTACGTAGCCATTCTGTACAACATACTGAATCTTAAATTCATCATCGAATACAACCATATCAGCAATAAAGCCGCCTTCGATACGACCGTATTCATTAAGACCCAGAGCTCTTGCTGGAGCTGTGGTTGCAGCAAGCAGAGCATCATCAAGAGAAAAGCCGCAGCTTTGAACCAGGAACTTAACACCGTCGAACATTGAGATGGTAGTACCGGCATAGGAACCTTTAGCATCAATAAGTCCGCGCTTATGATCCACAAAGATTTCTGTACCGCCAAGAACAAAGCTTGAGGGAGCCTTAGACATTCCGGCTACAGACTGTGCATCTGAAACAATATAGAATCTGTCGCCTAAAATCTTATGGGCAAGGTTAACCAGTGCAGGATGAACATGTTTACCGTCTGCAATTACAGAGGCAAAGACCTTCTCACTCTGCAGAGCGGCACCTACAAGACCAGGCTCTCTACCAACAGGAGCCTTCATACCGTTGTACAGATGAGTTACATTGGTTATACCGGCCTTGAATGCCTGCATTGCCTCATAGTAGGTTGCAGAACTGTGACCGATTGAAAGCTTGATTTTGTTGGACAGAAGCTCAACAATTCCCTTAGGTCTTACCACCTCTGGCGCAATTGTCACATAAGCCAGGGTATCTCTGTTTTCCAGGAAGAAATCAAAATCTGCCTGAGTATATGGTCTGATGTAACCTGATGGCTGGAATCCAGGATGACTACTTGAAATGAAAGGACCTTCCATGTGCAGACCAGGACATACAGTAGGATGCTTCTCCTTGAATTCGGCAACTGCAGCAATAGCCTTTGAGAGATTCTCACGAGGACCTGAAATCATGGTAGGAACAAAGGTTGTTGTACCATGGGCAGTCTGCCATCTTCTCATTGATTCAAGAGTATCAATGGATGGATTCTGTGAAAATGAAACACCTGCACATCCGTTTACCAGAAGGTCAATAAAGCCAGGACAGACATGACAGCCTTTAACATCAATTTCTTCAGCTGTACCGTCTTCAAGAAGAGCCGGACTCATAGGAACAATTCTATGATCCATAATCGCAACGGTATCTACGTCAACAAACTCTTCAGAGGTTACATGCAGCTGAGCATTTCTCAAAACGGTAACAGCCATAGTCAGTCCTTATATCTGTCTGAAAGGAAAAGGTTATATATTATTCACTGCGAGCTCTGGCAGCCTTTTTTGCACGCTTTGCTGCAAAATCAGGCTTACCCTTGTTCTTCTTGTCACGCAGTCTAACTTTCTTGTGAGTCTTCTTGTCTTCTTCTTTCTTTTTCTTATCGAAGCCACCATTACCGCCGATTGATGCTCTGGAGCGTTTCTTCTCGGACTGGTGATGACCAGTGCTCTTACTTGTAGGGAACTGAGCGCAGATATTCTTTATGGCGCGTTTCTCAATATCCTTACCGGTATAGCGTTCAAGCTTCTCTAAGAAGGCAATTTCGTTTGCCATAACCAGAGTGGTAACTACACCCTTTTCACCTGCTCTGGCTGTTCTGCCAGCTCTGTGAACATAGATAGCAGTGTTGGCAGGCATATCAAAGTTATAGACATGAGTTACGTCCGGTAAATCAAGACCTCTTGCTGCGACATCGGTTGCAATCAGAATGTCCTTGTCACCTGAGGCAAAATTCTTAATAGCTGCCTTTCTTTCGTTCATGGACAGGTCACCCTGAATGGATGCGCACTTGAATCCAAGACGGCGAAGGCTGGCATCAAGTCTCTGCAGACGTTCCTTGGTCTTAACAAAAACAATTGACTTCCCTTTAATAGTAGTCAACAGATGGTGCAGAATTCTAATTTTTTGAGGATCTCCTGCTGCATAATATGCGCGGGACTGCAAAAATTCAGGAAGAACTTCATCTTCCTCACCACCAAC
Organism: Succinivibrio sp.; assembly: GCA_017959135.1. GTDB lineage: Bacteria > Pseudomonadota > Gammaproteobacteria > Enterobacterales > Succinivibrionaceae > Succinivibrio. The sequence goes on from JAGDBH010000363.1 coordinate 2,442, forward strand.
ACCAAGTCTAACCTCGATAGGGTCATTCAGAACTGATGAAGCAAACTCATCAATACCTGAACCTTCCAGAGTTGCTGAGAACAGAAGAGTCTGATATCTGTTGTAAAGCTCACGGGTGATTTTTGCTACATCATCTCTAAAGCCCATGTCCAGCATTCTGTCAGCTTCATCGATTACGTACATTTCAACGGTTGATGTATCAATCCATCCCTTTTCGATGTACTCAATGAGACGACCAGGTGTTGCTGCAATAATTGAGCTTGGGTTCTCTCTCTGAACTTCTCTGGAACCGCCACCGATAATGGTACCGGCGCTTAAATCATTAAAGCCGCCGATAAGCTCAGAGCAGACACTTTCAACCTGCATTGCAAGTTCTCTAGTAGGCTCCAGAATAATTGCTCTGACTCCGCTCTTCTTTTCAAGAGACAGTCTGGCAATGATTGGCAGTAAAAAAGCAGCTGACTTACCTGTACCAGTAGGTGCCCCGCCTAAAATATCAAAACCTTCCAGTGCCTTTGGCAGAACCAGAGTCTGGACAGGGGTTGGTGTCTCCCAACCTAATTTCTCAATGTTTTCAACTAGAAAATCTGGTAATCCTAATTCGGAAAATAGCATTAAACGCCCTCTTTACCCATGCGAGTTGCATGGCATTTCTTAATATAATCAATCACATCTCGGCGTGACTGTGTATCAGCCATTTCAGTACCGTTGAACCATCTTACAAGTTCAAGATCGGAAGCCTCAAGCAGATCAACATAATCAGCAAGGAACTTCTCATCACAGTTCTGTAAGTCCTGATCGACAAATGGCAGCAGCATCAGATCAAGCTCGCGCATACCACGTCTTGACTGCCACTTAACTTTTCCTGAAACCTCAATCATTAGACAGAAACAACTCCCTTAATAGCAGGATGTGGATCATACCCTACCAGCTCAAAATCTTCATACTTGTAATCAAAAATAGATGGAGCCTTACGCAGAATGTTCATCTGAGGAAGAGCTCTTGGGGTACGGGTAAGCTGAAGCTGAACCTGCTCAAAATGATTCTTGTAGATATGAGTATCACCGCCTGACCATACGAAATCACCATACTCAAGATTACATTCCTTAGCGATCATCATGGTGAGAAGTGAGTAGCTGGCACTGTTGAAAGGTACACCTAG
>JAGDBH010000364.1 GCA_017959135.1 Succinivibrio sp.
AAAAAGGCCTGAGTTTTACTCAGGCTTTTTCTTTCTTTAAATCACTTCAAGTTTACCGTCTATCGCTCCGGCTTTATCCAAAGCCTCCAGTACAGACATCAGATCACCCGGGGCAAGTCCAACCTGATTTACAGCACGGACAAGATCATCCAAGGTTGCTCCAGTATCAAACTTAAACATTTTTCCTTTTTTCTCTTCAACTGAAATCTGAGAATCAGGAACTACTGTAGTCTGGCCCTGAGAGAAACTGTTTGGCTGAGATACTCTAGGATCTTCTGAAACAGTTACTGTCAGACCACCATGAGTTACTGCAACCGGCTTTAACCTTACATTACTGCCGATAACGATAGTTCCAGTTCTGGAATTAACCACGATTCGAGCTGAATCATCCCCCTGCTGTATATCCAGGTTTTCCAGACTTGCAAGATAAGCAACTCTCTGAGCTGGATTTCTTGGAGCACTGACTCTGATAGAGGTTGAATCTTCTGCAACAGCACTGCCTTCACCATACATATCATTTATGGCATCTACGACATTTTTTGCGGTTGTAAAATCAGAGCGGTTCAGATTAAATACAAATGAATCTGTATTTGAAAAGCTATCAGGAACCTCGCGCTCTATAATTGCACCATTTGAAATTCTGCCTACAGTTGGAGTATTAACAGTTACCTTAGAACCATCAGCTCCTTCTACACCTAAGCCGCCAACAACAAGTGAGCCCTGAGCAATTGCATAGACGTTTCCATCTACACCTCTAAGCATTGACTGCAGAAGAGTACCTCCCCTTAAGGACGCTGCTTCACCGATTGCAGAAACAGTCACATCAATAGTCTGTCCAACCTTGGCAAAAGGAGGCATGGTAGCATGAATAGCTACAGGAGCCACATCCTTAATCTTAAGACTTGTACCTTCACTGATCTTGATGCCAAAGGTATTCAGCATAGAACGGAAACTCTGTTCAGTGAATTTAGAGTTTTTCTCACCTGTACCCGACAGTCCAACTACCAGACCATAGCCTAATAACTGGTTTTCACGTATTCCCTGTATTGAAGCAATATCCTTCAAACGGGTTGCCTGAGCAGGTAGAGACGCCGCTGTCATAAAAATGACAGCTCCCGTCACTATGAATTTAAGAAATCCTTTTAAAAGTTTCATAGCCTCTATCCTGCATACTAGAAGAATATATTGAAGGCACTGTTAAACAGTCTTGAGATAAAACCTCTTTCCTGAGTATCAGCAAAATCTCCGGTTCCACCATACTGTATTCTAGCATTTGCAATTCGCTGTGATGAAACAGTGTTATCAGAACTGATATCAGAAGGTCTTATTAGACCTGTTACGCGAACATATTCATTGCCATTATTTAGCATCAGCCACTTTTCACCCTGTACCTGAAGATTTCCGTTTGCATAAACCTTAACCACACTAACAGAGATTTGACCTTTCAGACTGTTAGACTGGCTTCCCTTGCCGGTTCCGCTGAATGTATTTGAATTATTGGAAGTTAAGGTTGGGCTATATCTGTTTATATATTTGTTTGCATATTTGTTTACAGTATTATCGTCATTACCGAATGCCAGATTCATTCCACCGTAATTATTCTGGTTATTCTTAGTTAGAGAAGTATTCGCATTCTTACTTGCTGAAGTTGCTTCCTCAAGGGTTACTGAAATAATGTCGCCAACTTTATGAGCAGAGGTATCTGAATACATTCCATTATTCAGAGTATATGGATTATAAATACCTCCTGTAGGAACAACATTTGCGTAGTCCTCCTCAGGGAGAGCTGGTGCAAACTTAGGATCATCTGGTTTTGGCGAGAATGTATCCAAGGCACAGCCCTGAAGAAGCAGAGCGTTCACTACAGCTGTAATCAGTACAATCTTATTCATTTTCCTCTCCTCCTCTAATTAAACGCTATACTGATTGAATTAAAGATCCCATCATTGAATCAACAGTTGTCAGAACCTTTGAATTCATTTCGTATACACGCTGAGCCTGAATAAGATTTACAAGCTCTTCTGTAACCTTAACATTTGAGGTTTCAAGCATATTCTGACGAATAATGCCCATGCCATCCTCACCGCCAATACCCTGCTGAGGAGCACCTGATGCGGTTGTTTCAAGGAAAAGGTTGTCACCGATTGACTCAAGTCCGGTAGGATTGATGAAATCAGTTACTGTAATCTGCCCCAGGTCCTGGCTGGCGTTTTCATTTGCGACAACAACTGAAACCTGTCCATCACGACCTACAGTAATCGATACAGCATTCTCTGGAACCTGAATCTGAGGAAGTAAAGGATAACCTTCACCGGAGGTTACGATTGTTCCCTCTTCATTTTTTGTAAACTGACCATTTCTGGTATAAGCAGTAGTTCCGTCAGGCAGCTAAATTTCAAAGAAACCTCTACCCTGAATCATCAGATCGAAGGAATTGTCTGTGGTTTCAACATCACCCTGACCAAACTGACGCTGTGTAGCAACGACCTTTGCACCAGCACCTATCATTAAACCTTCAGGTAAATAGCCATTTGCAGAAGATCTGCCACCAGGCTGATTAATCTTCTGATAGAGAAGATCTTCAAAAATAGCTCTACCACGTTTAAAACCAACGGTTGAAGCATTGGCAAGGTTATTTGATGTTACAGAGATATTTGTCTGTTGAGCATCTAAACCTGTTTTACTAATCCATAATGCCGGAATCATAATCTTCTCCTCGCTATTCGTATGTCAAAATCATATTTTGACGTTCGTCCATCTGATTAGCTGTTTCCATTAGCTTAACTGTTGCATCGTACTGTCTCTGGATTCTAATCAGGTTTGTTAGTTCCTCAACTGGATTAACATTAGACTGTTCTAACATTCCGTTTCTAACTCTAACTGTATTTTCTTGTGCAAGAGTTGTGCCATCTACTCTTCTGAATAGACCGTCATAGCCCTTTTCAATATCCTTGTAATTTTCAGGTTTAACCAGTTTTATTCGGGCATATTCCTCAATTACGTTGGCATCTCCACCCTGAGGTCTTCCTGAAATTACACCATCCTTACTTATGGTGATATCTGCCAGCATAGTAGGCAGAACAATTGGTTCGCCATCTTCGTTTAGAACATTTAAACCATTGGAGGTAACCAGATTACCTTCTACATCTATGTCCAAACTTCCGTAGCGTGTATAAGCCTCATTTCCAGACTTATCATTTACTGCTATAAAACCGTCACCATCGATAGCGATATCCAGTTCTCTGTCCGTTGTTTCAATTGCGCCGCCATCCATGTTGTAGCCAGGACGTTCCGTCATGGCAAATGCACGAGTAGGATAAGCATCTGCAAATACAGACATTGCTCTGCTGTTTTCAAAATCAGCTTTGAAACCAGTAGTTCCTGAATTCGCTAAATTATTGCTTCGTACAGCAAGACTATGGAAGTTTTCCTTAGCTCCTGACATTGCGACCCACAATAACTTATCCATCTGTACCTCCGGATAATTTCCTTCATTACAGATGAAGTAGCAAATTACATGCCATTAAATTTTTTATTTAAAAATTAGATAGTTAACAAAAGAAGGTGAGATTATCTGACAGGAAATTGACAAGAGTTCTCCGAAAGGAGAACTCCTGCATAAATAGTATTTTTAAAGAGAGATTGAACCGACATTATCAAGTGACACTTCACCATATCCCAGAATGTTAAGTTTTGTATCACTTACTGTATTGCCAAGAACAACTGAACCGACTGTTCCATATGTCTTAACCGGCAAATTAACTTCCTTGCCATCCTGCATAGCAGAAACCACAACAGTGTACTTACCCGCAGGATACATTTCGCCGGTTTCGGCATCTTTAACACCATCCCATGAGAAGTCTGTAACACCATCAATAGTTGATGCAGAGAAGCTTGAAATAATGGAACCTGCAGTATCGGTAATGGTAACCTTAACATCAGATGCGCCTGAGCCGGCATCAATCTGAGCAACAAGAGGAGAATTGCCATCAAAGAAGGCTGTGCTTGAATCGACAAGAACACTTCTTCCAACCAGACTTGATGCTGATAATGCAGAGCTTGATGAAATTGAATTTACAATATTGTCCATGCCATTGGTAATAGTTGTTAAGTTATCAACTATTGAAAGCTGAGACATGGTACTTACCATCTGATTATTATCAACAGGAGAAGATGGATCCTGATTGGTTAACTGTGTAGTCAACAGCTTCAGGAAGTCAGCCTGATCTAGGGCATTATTATTCTTTTTGGCCGAAGCGGCAGCTTCTTGCTGATTTATATAACTGGATGTTTTACCAATTGAACTGAAATCCACTGACATAAAACTATCCCCCAACCTTTTTTACCACACCGGCAAACTTTGCCGTTTAACTAAATCTTACCATATACAATTCAATTAACGTGCCAATTATTGTTTCTTTAAGATCATTATATTTTTATTTTCTCTGAATAATTATTCAGAGAAAATTTATTCAGAAACTTGACTTTTCCTTATATGTACTCTTAAATTAAAGCAGGTTATCTGAATAATAATTCAGAGAAAAATAATTCAGAAAAAGGCACTAATCAATGTTCATAGGAAGATCAAAAGAACTTGAGGAACTGAATAATAGTTTTTCAGACTGGACCCGTAAAA
>JAGDBH010000365.1 GCA_017959135.1 Succinivibrio sp.
CTTAAAGTCAGATCCTTAGGACCAATCTTCTTTTTAATCTCAAAAGGATACTTCTCGGAGGAAACAAGAGTATCTCTGTACTGAGTGTCATTCACATAAATTGAGTTTAAAAGCCCCAGGGTATTTCCAAGACTTGAAAAGACATTTCTTGCAACAGAATAAAAGGATACATGCATCCACAAAGCAAGGAACAGAACGCCTATAGACGAAAAGAACAGAGAGAAAACAAAGAGCTTTAGAGCCTTTTTAGGAGTAAAGCCATAATCCTTCAAAAGCTCTGCCGGATCTTCAACCTTACGTCTTCTACTCAAGGTAAGGTCCCTCCGCTAATGCATTATCGATGACAGAAAAAACTACGTTCTCATCAGAGAATCCCTTCAGTCTGTCATATACTTTTTTGAGATCCTTTTTATCTGAAGGCAAATCAAGCTTTAACTCAGGGACAAGTGCGGAGATACGCTTTAGAGCATTAGAGAAGTTCTCAACCTTAATCTTATCCTCAAACTTATCATCGCTCTTTAGCTTCTTACCGATAAACAGCATCTTGCCATCATAGGCATGCTTAAGAAATTCTGTTTTTACACGGTACAGTCTGTCACCCATAATGATGGCAGATTCATCCGGGCCATAGCTTTTTACAACAGCAAAGAAAGGAGTCAGATCATCTGATCTTAATGAGAGAACCGCAGGACGATTTGCAACAGATAGATAAGACAGATCTCTGGTCAGTACCTCGCACTGCATGTTATGAGATGAAAGATCTGCACAGGTAGCCTTTGAGCCATCCTGTTTTGTATATCCCCATAATTTTATCAGTGTATCTATTGAATCAGACTCAAATACGCTTTCCTTTATTGAGTTGTTGAAAAGAGCGATTTCTCTGGTATTCGCATTTCTGCCAGGCAGCATATTGTTTAAGAGCTTATGATATTCGGTCATAACGGTCTGATCTTTATGCATCAGACTCTGTATGGCAACGGAACTGATATTGTTGTAAAGATAGATATAAGCAAAAACAAAAGCCAGAATACTGATGAAAATACCGCTTAAGATAATAGGAAGCTTAACAAACATATTCATCAGAACATGTTTTGCAAAATTCTTGTAGCCTAAAGAGAACAGACTTCTCTTGTGACGGACAATCTCAATAGCTTTGTTTACTATACGGCTGGAAACCGTTTTTTTGTTGTAATCACAGGCAATGCACAATGCTCTGTCGGCAACCGAGTTAATAATTCTTGGAAGACCTTTGGTTCCCCTGAAGATGGTATTGACCGCTCTTGAAGTAAATACAGGATCATGACAGCCGGCTGTCTGCATTCTGAAGTTGATATAAGCCTGGACCTCATCGCGCTTTAATGCCTGCAGAGTTGCAAAAGCCTTTACTCTACCCCAGAACATCTTGTGCATAGGCTTCTGAATGTTCTCAATTAAATCCTCCTGACCAACCAGTAGGAAATTGATCATTTTTCCCAGCTCGCCTTCAATGTTACTGATAAGACGGATCTGTTCAATAACTTCATCTGCAAGGCCCTGAGCCTCGTCTAAAATTACAGTGGTGACAATTCCGCTTTCAACGGAACGCTCAAGAAACTTTCTTAATTTTAAGGTCAGCTCTGCAATTGACTCAAATGATGTTGCAACCACTCCACTTGCACGTAGGATGGTAGCCAGAAGCATATGCTCATCAAGTCTTGGATCATCAATAGCGATAATTCGCATTCTCTTTGGAAGAGAACGGATCAGCATTCTAACCAGTGTTGTTTTTCCTGAACCGGATGGACCAGACAGGATACAGATTGAGCCGTTTCTGGAAAGATTGGTTGTCAGCAGATCCAGTGCCTCATGCTGGCAGTTTCCTACAAAGTAAAAACGGTTATCAGGAAGACC
>JAGDBH010000366.1 GCA_017959135.1 Succinivibrio sp.
CGGCAAAATCATAAGACATGAAAACGGTGTCAATGAAACCGCCGCCCCATACCTGATGAGCAAGTGGAGCGTAAGATAAAACGATCCAGATTGAAAGTGCAATCAGTACAGCTGAGAACTTAACACGCTCAACAGTAGCACCAACTACAAGACAGGATGAAATTGCACAGAAGGCGCCCTGGAAGATTACAAAGGTCAGCTCGGAGATTGAGCCTGATAATGAATCAGCAGTGATTCCGCCTAAAAATGATTTTGAAAGCTCACCAAAGAAGCTGCCTAAAGCTCCGTCGGTACCGCCGAAGGCGATTGAATAACCTACTACAAACCACAGAAGAATAGCGATACAGAAAACTGCAAGAGTCTGTTCAATGGTTGAAAGGACATTCTTGGCTCTGGTAAGACCAGAATAGAAAAGTCCGATTCCAGGAATAGACATCAGTAAAACCAGCATTGCAGACATCAGAATAAAGCCGTTATCTGTCTGACTTAGGGTATCTTCGGCTAAAGCGCTTTGTGTTAATAAATACAGTGGCAGCACTGCACCGATTTTTAATGATCGTTTCATAAATTACCTCACTAAATTTTTTCTATGGATTTACGATACCGAAAAAATATTCTGAGATAAATTTGAATAATCATTTTGCACCAAAATTTACATAGCTTATATATGTCTGCACTAAATTAATGCTGATTTTAGGTAAAAATGCACCAATAAATACAGGGAAAAAAGAGCATAATTTAGGCTCCATCGGTTTGAAATTTAAAGTTTTTTTGAGAATTTATAGAAGCAGATACTTAGAATTACAGAGAGCTGTATACAGTCAGAATTAATTACTGGACAGGTATAAATACAAAAAAGCCAGGGACAAGCCCTGGCACAAAATTTAAACAAAGATTATTAAGCAAATGGATTTTCAGTTGGGTATAGAACACCTGCTGGCTGATTGTAGTTAACAGTTTCAATACCTAACATGTTGAAGATGTTGTACAGAGCCTTACCAACGTGGCTGAATGCTACTGCACCGTGGTGTGGATAACGCTTCTCAATCAGAACGTGACGGTAGAAACGTCCCATCTCTGGAATTGCGAAGATACCGATACCACCGAATGAACGTGTACCTACTGGTAGAACCTCACCCTCAGCTACATAAGCCTGAAGCTTGGTATCTGGAGTGGTCTGCAGTCTGAAGAAGGTAATTGGACCTGCAGTCAGATCGCCCTCTAGAGTACCACGGGTAAAGTCTGGGGTTGAACCTGCTGGCTCTAACAGACGGTGCTGAATGATCTGGTAGTTGATCTTGCCTAGCTTCATGTTGCAGCTGTCAGTTGTGGTCAGCTTGCAGAATGGAGTGTTACCGCAGTGGAAGCCCATGAAGGTGTCGGTCAGCTTGTACTGTGAGAACTTAGGCTTGATATCCTCGTTGAATAAATCCTGAGGAACTGAGTTGTTGATATCAAGTAAGGTTACAGCATCTTCAGTTACACATGCACCGATGTACTCTGATAAAGCACCGAAGATATCTACCTCACATGCTACAGGCATACCGCGTGAAGCTAAACGTGAGTTTACATAGCAAGGCTCGAAACCGAACTCCTCTGGGAATGCTGGCCAGCACTTGTCTGCAAATACTACATACTTGCGTGAACCCTTGTGCTGCTCTGCCCAGTCAACTAAGGTTAATTCGAACTGAGCCATTCTCTCTAGCATATCTGGATAGGTATTACCG
>JAGDBH010000367.1 GCA_017959135.1 Succinivibrio sp.
AGATTATATCTCGGCCTTTTTTTTATGAAAGCACAGAAAGACTTAAATCTACACGAGACAATAAGAATATTACCTCAGATGAGAGGCTTTTAAATCCCAATAAACTCAATTAGTTAGCAATTATCAAAAAATGCACAATTTGGAATTTAAGAGCACAGCAATAACTCCAAATTTCGAGTTACAGTGGAAATCGATATTAGGCTTTATAAAATCTTTTTGTAAACTCCACAAAATCTTAGATGGATTTTGTAACCTATACGGAGTTAACTAAAAAGAAGCATTAAACATAATAACGAGCCACAAGGGATATATTCAACAAAAGCTATGCTCCATTAACAAAAGTATAGAATATCTCGAGTACGCTTTCATGAGCTGTTGTGAACGCATTTGCGATCATGATATTTTTTGCTCCAAAATTATATTTTTTCCTTTTTTTATCTGATTCGGATCAATTTTTCTTCATTCGCGTGTATCATATACACGTTTTAAAAACGCAAAAGATATGCACGTTTTTCGCACTTGTTTACGAAGTCGATATATATCTTTTCGAACTGCTTTATATGAGGTCAAAATGCAACAACATTTAGCTGATAAGAATATCGCTTTGGATTTGGTTCGTGTAACAGAAGCTGCAGCATTAGCATCTGCAAGATTTGTTGGTCTTGGTAATAAAGAATTAGTTGATCGTGCTGCTGTTGATGCAATGCGTATTGCCTTCCAGAGTATTCATATCAAGGGAACAATTGTTATCGGAGAAGGCGAGAAAGATGAAGCTCCAATGCTGTATACCGGCGAGAAGGTTGGTTTTGGCGATGGTGCTGAATTTGATATTGCTGTTGACCCTATTGATGGAACAAGCTGTGTTGCTGGTGGTAAGCCAAATGGTATTGCTGCTGTTGGTATCGCTCCTAAGGGAACAATGTTTAACCCAGGCCACAGTTTCTACTGTGAGAAGATGGCTGTTGGAGCAGAAGCTGCCAATGTAATCGATCTTGACGCTCCTATTAAAGATAATCTTGTTAATGTTGCAAAGGCATTAGGTAAGAAAGTTGGCGAACTTAAAGTATTCGTTCTGGATAAGCCTCGTCACGAAAAACTAATCAAAGACATTCATCTTGCAGGTGCAAGAGTTATGGTTCATTCTGATGGCGATATTGCTGGTGCTTTAATGGCTATTGACCCAACAACTGATATCGATCTGTTGGTTGGTATCGGCGGTACTCCTGAGGCTGTTATTACTGCATGTGCTATCAAGGGTACCGGTGGTCAGATGCTTACAAGACTGGCTCCTAAGACAGAAGCCGAGAAGGAAGCTATTATTAAAGATGGTTTCGATTTAAATGCTATTAGAACAGTTGATGAGCTGATTACATCCGATCAGTGCTTCTTTGCTGCAACCGGTGTAACTCCAGGTGAACTTCTTGACGGTGTAAGATACAAGGGTGAGTATACTCTGACTTCTTCAATTTCATCTAGAGGCAGAACTGGTACTAGAAGATATATTCAGGCATGGCACGATCGTGCAAAGCTGTCAAAAATGAGTTCTGTAGAATACTAATCTAAATAAATAATGCCAGTTTTTAAACTGGCATTATCATCATACCTCATCGCTATTTAAGTTCGCGTTCTTTCCTGGATAATGCTACGCAGCAACATCCTCGTTCTTGGTTTCAATTTCTCTCATAGTTGTAGCATTCACATTTCTTACTGCATTAGCACCGATAAAGATCTTATTCTGGTGATTGTATTTCTGTTTTGCATATTCAGGTCTTGAGTTCATAATCTGAGTAACCTGTTCCTCTGTCATTTTTCCAAGAGTAAGACCGATTGCCTTATATGTAATGTATGGACGAGCCTCTTTTGCAATGATAATGTCTGCACGGTAGCTTTCGCTGTCATTTACATTAACGATTCTTAGTACACCGTCGTCAATAAGGTTTCTAACGGTTGGCTCATTAACTGGAAGAGTTAATACTGATTTTCTCTGAAGAACATATTCTCTTAGCAGTGCTCTCTCAGCAAAATCCAAACCCTCAACAGCCTGCATGATCTTATCCTGTAGCTTTCTACGTGCTTTTTTACTTAAAACAGAATTGATAATGGTTAATAAACCCTGGCTGATAAAATTTGATACCTCAATAATAAGTGCAAAATAAAGAACGATTTTATTTGTTTCAATATGTGATGCGAATTCAGTTGAAATAATCTCCCATGGCATAACTAACATCATTACAGTTAAACAGAATAACCACATCATAATTGTATTTGTAATCTTTAATGCAGAAATAGAATTTTCATGTTTCATATTGATGCTCCATTTTTTGGCGAACTTTAATTCGATAATTTCAATTCTGCATTTGCTGTGCCAAGAGCTTTGTCTGTTTATATTAATCTGATTTATAAGGGATTTTTTTGATAGAAGGATTAATTGTTTATTAATCTTTGACTGTGCTGGTGTCAAAATCTTGGAAAAGGAGAAGTAAAGATCTGGAGTCTGAATTTCGATATATAGAAGGATAAAAATATTAATAAAGATTTTTTGACAGTCCAAAATTTTGACTGTGATTAATGGTGTTTAATTAAATTGCGCAGTTTTAAGGCAATTTAAATAAAATTAAATTTTTTTTTGTAAAAATCGAATAATACATAATAATTAGAGCGAGATCATTTTATAATTATGCTTCTTTTCTTAAAGGATGAATTAGGCATATTGTTTGGGTAGGTGTTATTATATTTACGCCTATCTCTGTACATGTTTGTATATTAAAGGCTGGAATTTGTATGAAAAAAATATCCGCGATTATTAAACCATTCAAGCTAGATGATGTACGAGAAGCATTAAGTGCAAAGGGCATTTCTGGCATGACCGTGTCTGAGGTAAAGGGATTTGGCCGTCAGAAGGGACATACAGAATTGTACCGTGGTGCAGAATATGTTGTTGATTTCCTTCCAAAAGCAAAGATTGAACTTGTTGTAAAAGACGAGGATGTTGATTTATGCATTGAGGCAATCACAGCCGGCGCACACACAGGCAAAATCGGAGATGGCAAGATTTTTGTCTCTGATGTGGAGCGAGTCATTCGAATCCGCACCGGAGAAGAAGGTGACGACGCTATTTAATTAAATTTTATAAGATGATTTTAAAAAAAAGTATTATTTCAATTTTGGTTGGAGCGCTTTTTGTTGTTGGATGCGCTTCAACACCTCCTTCAAACACTCAAAACCTCTGTTCAATTTTCCAGGAAAAAGACAGCTGGTACGTTTCAGCTCATAAAGTTCACGACAAGTACGGAATACCTATTAATGTTGCCATGTCTATAATGGCTCAGGAGTCCGGCTTTGTTGAAGATGCCAAGCCAAAGATGAGATGGTTCGGATTTATTCCTTATGGTCGTGGCAGCTCTTCGTACGGTTATTCTCAGGCTCAGGATGAAGTCTGGGATGAATATACCAATGAAGCAGGCAGTTTTTTCTCCTCAAGAACCTCATTTGAAGATTCGCTGGATTTTATTGGCTGGTATATGACCAAGACCAAGAAGATCAACGATGTTAAATTTTCAGATGCATTTAATCAGTATTTAAATTACCATGAAGGCTGGTACGGCTACAAAAATAAAACCTACTTAGGGAAAAACTGGCTGGTAGATGTAGCAAGACAGGTTCATGTAAGAGCACTCAATTACAAAAATCAGTTAGAACACTGTAATCTGTACTGATCTATTCTCAATATTATGTAATAGATAATTTAAAGAAAGATGATTTCATCTTTCTTTAAATCCCAACGACAACTTATATAAAGGATGGTTAAATATGCCACTAGTTGATAGCTTTTTAGTAGATCATACTATTATGCCCGCACCTTCTGTCAGAAAGGCAAAGGTTATGAAAACTCCTAAAGGGGACACCATTCAGGTCTGGGATCTTCGCTTTAAGAAACCTAACCATGGAAGAATGACTGTTAAGGGAATTCATACTTTTGAGCACTACTTTGCTGGCTTTATGCGTGAGCATCTGAATAACCCAGGAGTAATCGAGGTTATCGATATTTCTCCTATGGGATGTCAGACCGGTTTTTACATGAGTTTAATCGGCGAGGCACAGGGAGATAATGTTGCTAAGTCTTTTGAGCTTGCTCTAAAGGATATTGCTTCTTTAGATGACAATGCCAAGATTCCTGCAGCAAATCCATACCAGTGCGGATCATGCGATTTACATTCTTTACAGGATGCAAAAGATATTTCAAAGGAAGTATTAGAAAAGGGTATTGTTGTAGTTAATAATGAAGACATTGCTCTTGATCCTGAAAAACTTAAGGATCTTGCATAGTGAACAAAGCCGCTTTTTTTGACCGCGATGGCGTGATCAATATAGATTATGGTTTTGTTGGACAGATAGAAAACTATGACATCATAGATGGTGTACCTCAGGCTTTAAAAATGTTAAAGGATCTGGGGTATTACCTTGTTCTCGTTACAAATCAGTCAGGAATAGCAAGAGGGAAGTATACCGAGTCAGACTTTCTGAAAGTCACTTCATTTATGCAGGCTAATTTATCTTTATCAGATGCCTGCTTTGACAAGGTTTACTTCTGTCCTCACCATCCTAATGCAGATCTTCCTCAGTATCGCTGCGAATGCGAATGCAGAAAACCAAAGAGCGGTATGTTTCTTAAGGCTCAGAAAGAACTGAATCTGGATATGAGTCAGTGTCTGATGTTCGGTGATCATGCATCCGATCTGATTGCTGCAAAGAATGCCGGAATCAGCGAGCTTTACCTGCTTGGTACTCATCTTAAGGAAGAGGCTCCGAAGATCGATGGTGCAAAGTGTTTTTTCACCCTTATTGAAAGTGTGAAAAAAATCAAAAATGAAAATAAGTAACTACTAATTTATTAGTTATATATGGCACTTACATTTTGAAAAATAATAATAATTTCAAAATGATATAAATAAAAATTTTGTTTTTTTGCAAGGCAGATCAATGATCGAAAAAAATTAATAAAATTTTTTGAAAAAAATGTGCCATTCATTAAAAATGCTACTATAATTACACTTGCTACGGGGATGAATGATCATTCCCATATTTATCTGTTTAAACAGTTTTGGAGATAAAAATGAATAAGTTTCAGGCTACTTTAGCTGTTGTTGCTTTAGGTTCATCAGTATTAGTTGGTTGCGCAAGCAACTCTGCTCTTGAGGCTAAGATCGATGCTATCGCTGCTGACGTTGACGCTTTAAAGGCTCAGCAGTCTAAGTTAGCAAACGACGTTGCTTTCGTTAAGTCAGACGCAGCTCGTGCAAACGATCGTTTAGACAACATGACTCGTCGTTACAAGAAGTAATTTCTTGCTAAGATGATAAGAAAAAGGCTCACATTTGTGGGCCTTTTTCGTAACTGTAATCCTGATTTCGATCATCAACTACCTAACAGCTGAGAAGAATGTTGTTGAAGCATTCTGAAAAACAGCTTCAAATCCACTGCTTTCCATTGCACTAACAACCTCATCTACGGTTCTATTATCATTGACAGTCCATTGTTCAAGATTTTCTCCTTTGTGAGCATATCCACCCGGTTCAGTGGAAGAACCAGCTGATATCGCGGTTATTCCTACAGGTAAAATAAGATCTCTGAAACTTGCACTTTCTCGTGTACTTAAAGTCAGATCGAGCTCATTATCAAAGATTCTTAATGCACAGATTATCTGCAGTAGTTTCGCATCTGAGACTGGAAGTTTTGGTTCAAAACCTCCTGCTGCAGGTCTTAATCGTGGAAAAGAAACTGATAGATTAGTTTTCCAGTAGTGCTCGCGCATGTAGAGAATGTGTAAAGCTGTAGCGCAAAGGTCAGCTCTCCAGTCATACAGCCCCAGAAGTGAACCTATTCCTACCTTGTCGATTTCAGCCATTCCTAATCGGTCAGGAGTTTCAAGTCTCCATCTGTAGTCTGCTTTCCTGCCTCCAAGGTGTACCTTACTGTAGTATTCCTTATGATAGGTCTCCTGATAAACAGATACAGCATCCAGTCCAAGCTCCTTTAGCTGTACGTAATCATCTACAGATAATGGCTGAACTTCCATCTGAAGATAAGTGGCGTACTTCTTTACAACAGGTAAAACCTGTTTGAAATAATCGATGCCGGCTCTTCGTTCGGATTCACCTGATACAAGCAGGATATTTTTATATCCCATCTTGCTTATTGCCTGGCATTCCTCTTCAATCTGAGACAGATTGAGAACAACTCGTTTGAATTTGTTCATAACTGAAAAGCCGCAATAAACGCATTTGTTTGAACAAAGATTTGTCAGGTACAGAGGAAGATACATATTTACACATCTTCCAAATCTGCGTCTTGTTAACTGAGTTGAAATGTTAACCATGTCTTTTAAGTAATGCTTACGCGCATTTTCAGAAATAAGTGCTGCAAAGTCATCAACTCCAAGAGGTTCTTTTTTGCTTAAGGCTTTCTCTACATCAGTATCTTTCTGACTGTCGACAAGATTTATAAATTTATCTATATCTGTTTTTTCAATAACATCATAGAAACTCATTTATTTCATAGCCTCCTTCAGAAAAGCCTCCATAGGAGAAGTGGCTCTGGAAGTTTCTATTTTGTCTGCAAGACCTGCCTTATAAGCCATCCTGCCTGCTTCCTGCGCAAGATTAAATGCTCTTGCCATTTTGAGCTGATCTCCTGCTGCTGCAATTGCTGTATTAATCATGCAGGCATCAGCTCCGATTTCAAAAGCTTTTACTGCATCAGATGGAGCTCCTATACCTGCATCAATAATCACTGGGACGTGAGATTCACGAATAATGATCTTTAGCATTGATAAAGTATCAAGACCGCGGGCAGAGCCAATTGGAGAACCTAAAGGCATTACAGCGCTGACTCCAATGTCTTCAAGCCTTTTACATAAGACGGGATCTGCGTTTATATAAGGAAATACTTTAAAACCCTCTTTACATAAAACTTCACAGGCTTTAAAGGTTTCAATAGGATCTGGTAATAAATATTTAACATCAGGGTGAACTTCTACTTTGATCCAGTCAACCTCAAGAGCCTCTCGTGCAAGCTGTGCTGCAAATATCGCTTCTTTCGCATTTTTTGCTCCAGAGGTGTTAGGCATGAGCTGGATTCCCATGTCTAAAAGCGGTGATATTATTTCATCTGTGTGATCCTGGGTATCGATTCTTTTTACAGCCATGGTTGCAATCTGAGCACCAGATTCCTTACATGCTTTAGCTAGTATTTCTCCAGAAGCGTATTTTCCTGTTCCAATGATAAGACGAGAATCAAAACTCTTTCCTGCTAATGTCAATTTGTCTGTCATAATGTTTAAAAAGCCTTATTAGCTAAGGCTTTATATCTCCTGTTTGTATAACTTTTATGCCTGGTTGAATTGGTTATGAATAAGAACTAACCGCCAGCTACCAGATTAAAAATATCTACAGTCATACCTTCCTGAAGGAAAAAGTTTTCCCAGTTTTTCTTTGGGACAATTTCCTCATTGACGGCAGCTGCGATTGTTCTGCTTTCCAGTTGCAATTCAGTTACAAAACTGTGTAAGGACAGGTTGTCCTTTACCTCAATTGTTGTACCGTTGTAGTTGATTTTCATGCGACCTCCTTAGTATCTCCGCAACATTTGCAGAGTGGTGATTTGTTAAGTGAAAAGCTTCTGATTGAAAATCTGTTTAGGTCAAATAGAAAGATTTTTCCTATTTTTTCTTTAATTCTGTCCGTAAAGACCTGCATAGTGAGATTAGCTGCAAATGCAGAGACTGCTGATGCAAAGGGACCTGTTATACCTTTTTTGGCTATAGCTGCATTTTCTCCTGCTAAACATTCATAGCAGCCGTACTCTTCGATAAACTTACTGTCTGAGAATTTAAAGTAGGCTAAAAGCGCTGTTTCTGCGGTAACTGAAGCGTGTATAAGGTCTATTCTGTTGGCAAAACATAGTCTGTTTAGGGCCAGTCTTGTTTCTATATTGTCACTTAGATCCAGGACAAGACGACAGTCTTTTGTAAATTCCTGAAAGTTCTCTTCAGTAATTTTCTCGGCAAAAGTTTTTATATTGGCTCTTTTGTCTAATTCGATTAACTCGCGCTTACAACAGTTAATTTTGGTTTCACCAATATCTTTTTCTCTGTATAGAATCTGTCGATGCAAATTTGTTTCATCAATAGTATCGTAGTCGGCGATGTTTATATTTAAGGCACCTGCACCCACAAGAAGATAGGTACAAAGTCCACCTAAACCACCACTTCCTACGATAGCGATTCTATGTTGTTCGAGTTTCTTATCAAGATCCTGATATTCAGGAATCATCTGCTGTCTTGCGTATCTGGTTGTATTATTCATTTGTTTGTCACTCAAATAGTTTTAACCATTCTTTAACTGCTTTCTCAGGATTCTCGTCTTTAGTAATACCTGTAATCAGCGCAATAGAATTAACTCCGGTTGTTAGTACTTCTTTTGCCTTGTCCAGTTTTATTCCTCCGATCGCAACCGTCATGAAGTCTTCTTTCTCAAGCATTCTTGTTTGGAGGCGAAGTTTTTCTATTCCTTGAGGTTTTGATGGCATTTTCTTTGAATTGGTTGGGAAAATATGGCCTAAAGCAATGTAAGAAGGGTTAAGCTGACTTGCTTTTACCATTTCGTACGGACCGTGGGTTGAAACTCCAAGTTTTAGTCCTGCCTGTCTGATTTTAT
>JAGDBH010000368.1 GCA_017959135.1 Succinivibrio sp.
TATAGAGGCAAGCGGTAAGACTCTACCTGATGAGAATAAAACTCTTGAGTTGAATCCAGAGCACAAGCTTGTTCAGAAGGCTTATGCCGAGATGTAAGATAACCGTTTCAACCAGTGGGCTGATCTGATTTTCGAGCAGGCTCTGCTGGCTGACCAGGGTGCTCTAAAAGATCCAAGCACCTTCGTAAAATCAATGAACGCCTTACTTTTAGGTTAGTTTAAGTGCAAAAGCTCCGCTGGTCGGAGCTTTTTGTCTGTGCTGTAATGATTGCAGCGCATACATGCTATAATTGAAAACACTTTTTATTTTTTATTGAGGATTAAAAACAAATGCGTATTATCCTATTAGGACCTCCAGGAGCAGGTAAAGGAACACAGGCTCAGAATCTGACCAAGGCTTTCAACATTCCACAGATTTCAACCGGTGATATGTTAAGAGCTGCCATCAAGGCTGGTACAGAGTTAGGTCTTAAGGCTAAGGCTGTTATGGATAAAGGCCAGTTAGTTTCAGACGATATCATTCTTGGTCTTGTTAAAGAGCGTATCGCTCAGGATGACTGCAAGAACGGTTTCCTTTTTGACGGTTTCCCACGTACCATTCCACAGGCTCAGGCTTTAGTAGACAACGGTATTGTTATTGATGCTGTTGTTGAGCTTCAGGTACCAGATGAGAAGATCGTTAACCGTATGTCAGGCAGACGTGTTCACTTAGCTTCAGGCAGAACCTATCACATCGTTTACAACCCACCTAAGGTTGAGGGCAAGGATGATGTTACCGGTGAGCCTCTGGTTATCCGTCCAGATGACGAAGAGAGCACTGTTCGTAGCCGTCTTGAGGTATATCACGCACAGACCGAGCCTTTAGTAGCTTTCTACAAGGATCTTTCAAAGACTGCTCCAACCAAGTATGTAGCAGTTGACGGTAACCGTGATGTTCAAGTAATCTCTGACGAGATTATCTCTACTTTAAAGAACTAGGATTTATGACAAAGAGCATTTTAACAAAAGGTATCATCGCAGGCTGCTGTCTTGTTCCATTCATGATGGCAAACGCAGCTACCGAAATCAACGATACTGTTACATCTCGCACTGTTGAGAATGTTACTACCTACAAGGTGGTAAAGAATCAGTCAGGTAAGGAGCAGTTCTCTAATACTTATCATGTTGCTGCAGGTGAGGCTGAGAACGTTTATCCTTGTCCTTTCGGCTGGACTGTAAAGCCAAATCCAAGCGTAGATAACTCTTTAAGTTACCTGAGCTCAGATTCAAAGCTTGCCATAAGTGTAACCAATCTGGAAAAGACTCGCGGTGTTGATTCAACTGCTGAGGCTTATGCAAGAGTTGCCGCTTTACAGATGAACTGTGCGCTGCCAGTACGTTCTAATCTTATAGAAGGTGCCTGGAGTTTTGAATGCTCTGAAGAGAAACTGGAAACCATTATCTATGGTGAGCCTGGTGCTCTGGCTATGCTTGTTATTTCAGGCAGAAATGCTGATACCGAGGCTTCTGTAGAAGAGTTTATCAAGTTCCTTGATTCTCAGTCTTAATTATTTCTTTATGTTCAAAAGGGACTCTTCGGAGTCCCTTTCTGATCCTGCCTGTTTTTTTGTCATTTCCAAGAGTCGCAATAACAGGATTATAACCTAAAAAACGGGAGCTTAGAGCTCCCGGATTTCTGTTACTTATTCTGTTCGAGTTTCTTTACGCACTTAAAGCTTCCGTAATCCTTCTCGAAGATTGTAAGAGCAGTATTTAGATAGCTTATCTCCTTACTGTAGTCATTTCCTTCGCGCTTAACAGGTGATCCCAGTGCATTCTTTTCGAGAACAGGATACTCTCTGATTCTTGAAGGTTCTAAAAGAGTAAGGGTTTTACCGTTGTAGAAACCGAAAATCTCGTTATAGGCAATAATAGCTCTCTGCGTGATCTCATCCTTTGTAAGATCCTGACCTACGATTGGAAACTCACCTGAAACTCCGGTTAATGACAGCAGAGTTGGGAAGATATCAATCTGGCTTACAATTCTCTTATCCTTTAGAGGCTTTACATCAGGACTGATGATAAGAGCCGGAATTGAGAAATTGGTAAACGGGAAGGTATCTGTGCCTCTAACTCTTGAGTCATGATCGGCAATCACGATGAATACTGTATCCTTGTAGTAATCCTCTTTTTTAGCCATCTCAAAGAATCTGCCCAGAGCATAATCAGCATACATGGCAGCGGCAAGTCTCTTTGGATCATCTGTCTTTACAGAATCTGGAAGCTTTACCTTACCCTCTGGAATATCAAAAGGATCGTGGAAGGAGCTTGTGAAAACAAGAGAGCAGAATGGCTCGCTGTCCTTTGACTTGTTTACAAAGAACTCGTTTGCCTTCTTGAACAGATCCTCATCTGATACACCCCATGAGGCAACATATTCAGGATTATCATAATCCTTCTGCTCAATGATTTCCTGTACACCATTGTTGAAGAAATAGGTTCTCATGCCGTCAAAATGACTCTCTCCACCGTAGATGAATGATGTTGAGTAACCAAGCTTTGAGTAGACATTGGCAATGGTGGTTAGACCATTAGGGTGGTCAAGCTTAACCTGACTTGCAAGTGGACCTGAAGGGAAGCTTGCGGTAACAGCCTCGATACCTCTTACTGATCTGTGTCCGGTTGCATACATTCTTTCAAACCACCAGCCTTCTTCCTTGAGCTTTTCAAGGTTTGGAGAAACAGGCTCGCCGCCTAATGATTCTACATATCTGGCACCAAGACTTTCCTCAAGAATGATTACAACGTTTCTTCTCTTATCCTGTCTGTATGTAGGTGTGATGACCTGATTGATAGGGCATTTGTCATCAGTAACCTCAGGAAGCTCTCTTGCTGAGAGGTACTTCAGGTTTTTCAGTACATTATCTACTGTATCAAATGAATAGATCTGAGAGCGGTTAACCTCATCAATATTCATATGTCTGATGGCATAGAATGCTGTGAAGCTTGAATTAGGTGGAATAGTATTAACTAAAGGTGTATTGCTGAAGCTTGCATTTGAAGGATTTAATGGCTTATGTGTCAGAGTACCTCTTAATCCTAATGGTACCAGAATCAGTGTAACTATAAAGATTAGCGCATTAAGTCTGCGTGATACATTTGTATAACCCTCATGCAGCTTTGATGAAAGCTCTAAGAGGAAGTAGAAGCCTGCTGCTGTAAGAAGTACGCATACTACGGACTCAATAATATGTCCGTTTAAAAGCATGCTCATAACTTCTTTTGGATAAATCAGATACTCAATATATAGTCTGTTAGGTCTTACACCGTATTCAAGAATAAAGGGAATGGTGGTCAGCTCAACAAACAGCTGTATGGAAACAACGAAAGGCAGATAGTATTTCTGAAGGGCTACTATTGCCTTTGGTGTTTTAGGTGCAAAAGCGCACAGCAGACTGATTAGAAAAACAGGTGCGAACATTGAGCAGTTTATGGAGATGTCATATCTTAATCCATAAAAAAAGATGTGCCCTAAGGAATCTGCGCAGTCTGAGAATTTCCAGATTACAAGTCCTGCTCTGAACAGTGTAAAGATAACAATCGAAATTGCGATGAATACCAGAATAGGAAGAATACTGCAGTTAAGTTTTAGTTTATTGATAATGTGCATGATAATCAGTATGTTATTTTTTTTTCATGAGTAATTTTTGACGCACTTATTTTACACTTTTTTCTCTGTAAATGGGCGGTTAGATACATTCTTGAGAATCGTGTAAAGTCACCTGTGTCATAAAACGAAAATTATTCTTCAAAACTAATGTGATTTCTGACATAATATGCAAA
>JAGDBH010000369.1 GCA_017959135.1 Succinivibrio sp.
CCACCTAAAACAATCAGTTTTGCACCTGGATCAATGTGATCCTTGATAATGTGTTCTCTGCGGATGTTACCCCAGCCACCAGCAAGCATAATTGGCTTGTGATAACCGCGAACTTCCTTACCGTTGAAGCTTGTAACTTCCTCTTCATAGGTTCTGAA
Organism: Succinivibrio sp.; assembly: GCA_017959135.1. Taxonomy (GTDB): domain Bacteria; phylum Pseudomonadota; class Gammaproteobacteria; order Enterobacterales; family Succinivibrionaceae; genus Succinivibrio. Next base: position 159 of record JAGDBH010000369.1, read on the forward strand.
ATAACCGCATAGATTTGGTCTACCAAACTCGTTGTTGAAGCTTGCACCACCTAAAGGACCATCAATCATGATCTGAAGAGCTGAAGCTAAACGGTCTGGTTTGCCAAAGTCGTGTTCCCATGGCTGAATAGCACCTGGGATTTTTAGATTTGAAACGCTGAAACCACTGATACCGGCTTTTGGCTTTGAACCAACACCGGTTGCGCCTTCATCACGAATCTCACCACCTGAACCAGTAGCAGCACCAGGGAAAGGAGAAATAGCAGTTGGGTGATTGTGAGTTTCAACCTTCATTAAAATAGGCATATCTTCCTGATGATATGCCCATTCGTGATTTGGATTTGGGAAGAATCTGCCAGCAGATGAACCTTCCATAACAGCAGCGTTATCTTTATATGCTGATAACACATAGTCAGGAGTAGACTCATAGGTATTTTTAATCATACCAAACAGTGATTTATCCTGTTTCTTGCCATCAATTTCCCATTCTGCACTGAATACTTTGTGACGGCAGTGTTCAGAGTTCATCTGAGCAAACATGTAAAGTTCAATGTCGGTAGGATCTCTGCCAATGCCCTTGAAGCTTTCCAGCAGATACTCCATCTCTGGCTCAGATAAAGCCAGACCAAGCTCAACATTGGCAACTCTTAGAGCATTCATTCCCTGAGTTGTCAGAGCAACAGTCTTAAATGGTTTTGGAGTCTGTTTTTCAAATAGATTTGCAGCCTCTTCGAATGAAGGTAAAACATTTTCCATCATTCTGTCGTGAATCAGAGCACTGATAACTTTCTTTTCACTCTCATCAAAAGAGCCATGCTCTTTCTTAATGTAGTAGGCAATACCGCGCTCAATTCTTAAAATCTTGTTTAAACCACAGTTATGGGCAATATCAGTAGCCTTAGTAGCCCAAGGTGAGATTGTGCCAATTCTAGGAATAACAAAGAATAATTCTCCGTCAGAATCTGTATCTGATTTTGAAGGGCCATAACTCAAAATCTTCTTTAATACAGAATTTTCCTCGTCTGTAAGAGGTTCCTTAATATCAACTAAGTGAACAAAATGAGTATTGATTGAACTTACCTTGATGCCATCTTTTGCTAAAGATTGAATGATTTTTTCAAGTCTAAAGGTAGAAACGGCTGGAGAACCTAAAATGATATCCATCAGAATTGTTCCTGTAATGACTATGATGTGAAATGAAATATCTAGCGGGGAATTCCCCCGGCTAAAATATTTTATGATTTTACCATATCAAAGCTTGTTGTTGGATAGAAGACGAACAACTTCACACTTTTGGAACATGTGTTCTGACACTAATAGGAAATTCCATATAAAACAGCTGAATAACACAAAAAGAACAAGAGGCATATTGCAGATTGCCTAAATTTGCTTGCATTAGCAAAAGGACGGTGACAAAATGCTCTTTCGGAGGTTTTAATCGTGAAAAAATCAAGTCGTTTACTTCATAACAGTACAGCTCAGAGACGTTCCCGCCTAAGACAGGCTTTTATTAAAAATGCTCGCGCCCGTCGTCAGGCTAGACAGGAAGTATTCTTCATTCAGGAACAGTCTCACTCTTAAATCTCGGCACTCTTCTTGCATTAAAACATTACAAAACTCATGGTGGCAAAAACATGCCACCTAAAAAATATTGTAAAAAGCAAGGAGAGATCTATGTACGGCCGCAATCTAAAAGCCTATCAGAAAACCAACGTCAATGCAGAATTGTCCGTTGCTGATCCCTATTATGTAACTAAACTGCTTTATCAGGGACTCTTCGAGAGAATTGCTCAGGCAAAAGGAGCAATTGAACGAGGAGATCTGGCATTAAAAGCAAGAAAACTATCCTCAGCAACTGCTATCTTAGAAAATCTTAGAAGTACTTTGGATTTTTCACAAAGTCCTTCTATTGCCCAGAGTCTTTTTGACATATACTCATACATGATTGATCAGCTGGCAGAGGCTTCCATTCAGATCAGGACAGATCCGCTGGATAATGCCCTCCGTGCATTCATGCCAATTAAGAAAGCATGGGATGCAATTCCAATTGAGGCTCAGAGAGAAGCTCAGGCAAAAAGATCAGATGAACAGCTTAATATTGATTTAAATCATGATGCTAATATAGCAAAAGGCTTTATTTAAAATGGAACTGCAAGAAATCATCAAAAAAATTACAGAAACAGAAGCATCAATTTCAAAAGAGCTTGAAAAAGATAATCTGGAGCTTGCTCAAGAGTATTTAAATCGTTCGCATGAGCTTTTAAGAGAATTAGTAAAAATAAAAGACAGCCTATCAGAAGAAGATTTAAATACAGCAAAGGAATTTGCAACCGCATATTCCGAGCATATTAAAGAGCAGGTTAAGATTCTTGCAGTTGAACAGGCAAAAATATCAGATGAATTTAAGAAGGTAAGAAAGCAGCATCAGGTCTCCAATAAATACGCTAATATTCAAAAAATGCCACATTAGCAGGGTAAAAGCATTCTCATCAAAAGATTATTACGATGCAGATAAGATTCGACAATATAACCACTCTTAGTAA
>JAGDBH010000370.1 GCA_017959135.1 Succinivibrio sp.
CGTTCTGCTAAGGCAGAAGCTCAGAGAATTATTGAAGAAGCAAATAAAACCAGATCTCAGATTATCGACAAGGCTTCAGAAGAGGCCCAGGAAGAGCGTAAAAAGATTCTTGATTTAGCTCAGAGTGAGATTGAATCAGAGAAGAATAAGGCTCGCGAAGATTTAAGATCTGAAGTTATTTCTTTGGCTATTGCTGGTGCTGAGAAGATCATCAATGAAAAGATTGATGCTAAATCAGATGAAGCAATGTTAAAGAAGATAGCTGATTCGCTTTAGGATGAAGAGGTAATGTAATGGCTGAAAATTTGACTGTTGCAAGACCTTATGCTGAAGCTGCTTTTTCTTTCGCTGTTGATGAGAAAAAACTTGATGAGTGGCAGTGTATGCTTCAGGCTCTGTCTGAAGCTTATAAAAATGATTACTTTAGAGATCATTTGAAACTAGCTGCAAATTCATCTGCTGCGGCCGACAGTCTTATTTCGCTGTTAAAGCCTGCTAATCTCATTGATGAAAATGGAGAGAATTTCGTAAAGATTATTGGTGAAAACAATCGTTTCGAAGTTCTTCCTGATATCTATGATGAATTCGTAAGATTGAGACAGAAACACGATAAGTGTATTTCCGCTCAGCTTATATCCGCAAGAGCTTTTGCTGAAAGCGAAATAAAACTGATAAAGGATAAACTGGCAAAGAAATACGACTGTACCGTAACCATAGAGCAGATTATCGATAAGAACCTTATCGGTGGTGCCGTTCTAAAGGTTGGCGACAAAGTTATCGATGCTAGTGTAAGGACAAGTTTAAAGAACCTGTCTTCAACCCTCAGATAAGAAAGAGGATAAATAATGCAACTTAATTCAACTGAAATTGCTGATTTAATCAAACAAAGGATCCAGCAATTTAAAGTTGTGACAGAAGCTCGTGATGAGGGTACTATCGTTTCTGTTAACGACGGTATCGTAAGAATTCATGGTCTGTCCAACGTTATGCAGGGCGAAATGCTTGAGTTTGGTGGCGACCTATACGGTTTGGCTTTGAACTTAGAGCGTGATTCTGTTGGTGCTATTGTTTTAGGACCATACGGTGAACTTTCAGAAGGCATGACTGTACATAGTACCGGTCGTATTCTTGAAGTTCCTGTTGGAAATGAATTGCTTGGAAGAGTTGTTAACTCTTTGGGTGCTCCAATTGATGGTAAGGGACCAATTAACTGCAATACCTACTATCCTGTAGAAAAAATTGCTCCAGGTGTTATTGCACGTCAGAGTGTTTCTCAGCCTATTCAGACAGGTTATAAAGCCGTTGACTCAATGGTTCCAATTGGACGTGGTCAGCGTGAGCTTATCATTGGAGACCGTCAGACTGGTAAGACTGCCGTAGCTATTGATACTATTATCAATCAGGTTAAATATGGCGTTCGTTGTATTTATGTTGCTATTGGACAGAAAGCTTCTACTATCGCTTCAGTAGTTAGAAAGCTTGATGAAGAAGGTGCTCTATCAAACACTATCGTTGTGGTTGCATCTGCTTCTGATACTGCAGCTCTGCAGTATATTGCTCCATATGCAGGCTGTGCAATGGGTGAGTTCTTCATGGATAACGGCGAAGATGCTCTGATTATCTATGACGACCTATCAAAGCACGCTGTAGCTTATCGTCAGATTTCACTGCTGCTACGTCGTCCTCCAGGGCGTGAAGCTTTCCCAGGTGACGTTTTCTACTTACACTCACGTCTGTTAGAGCGTGCATCACGTGTTAACGCTGAGTATCTGGAGAAGATGTCAGGTGGTAAGATTGTTGGAAAGACCGGTTCTCTAACCGCACTGCCAATTATTGAAACACAGGCTGGTGACGTTTCAGCATTCATTCCTACCAACGTAATTTCTATTACAGACGGTCAGATCTTCTTGACTACCAGCTTATTCAACTCTGGTATCAGACCTGCTGTAGATCCTGGTATTTCAGTATCACGTGTGGGTGGTGCTGCACAGACCAAGATTATGAAGAAATTATCTGGTGGTATCCGTACCGCTCTGGCTCAGTACCGTGAACTTGCAGCTTTCGCTCAGTTCTCATCAGATCTTGATGATGCAACCCGTAAGCAGCTTGACCATGGTCAGAAGGTTACCGAGTTGATGAAGCAGAATCAGTATGCTCCATTAACTGTTGCAGAGCAGGCACTTGTAATTTTTGCTGCTGAAAGAGGATTCTTAGAGGATGTTGACCTTTCAAAGGTTCTAAGCTTTGAAAAGGCTCTTCTCGAGTTTGCTCATTCAAAATATGATTCATTGATTAAGGATATTGATGCAAAGCCTGATTATTCAGATGATGTTGCTAACAAGCTATCTGATTTAATCAAAGACTTTAAATCAACACAGACTTTCTAGGAGCTCTTAAATGGCAGGTGCAAAGGAAATACGTACTAAGATAGCTTCTGTGCAGAATACACAGAAGATTACTAGTGCTATGCAGATGGTAGCCGCCTCTAAGATGCGCAAGGCTCAGGAAAAAATGAGCCAGTCTCGCCCTTATTCAAAAGGTCTTTACGACATTATTGGTCATATTGCAGCCTCACATTCTGAGTTCCATCATCCATTTATGGAATCAAGAGCTGTTAAGAATGTGGGCTTTATTATCGTCTCAACTGACCGTGGTCTGTGTGGCGGTCTTAACATTAACCTGTTCCGTAAGGTTCTTCAGAAGATGAATGAATTCAAGGAGCAGAACATTAACGTTAAGCTTGCATTACTAGGCTCAAAGGCCAGTGGCTATTTCAATAGAGACGGCTTTGAAGTACTCGCTTCACATTCTGGATTTGGTGATGATCCTCAGCCAGAAAAGCTTGTTGGTGCTATCAAGGTTATGACTGATGCTTATCTGAATGGCGAATTAGATGCCATTTATATAGCAAATAATGTCTTTAAGAATACTATGGTTCAGATCCCTGAATGTGAACAGCTTCTTCCACTTGTTCCATCAAAAGATCAGGAAGTTAAGAAGCATCACTGGGATTATTTGTATGAGCCAGAACCAGAGGCAATTTTAAAGGTCGTACTTGACCGTTATGTAATGCAGATGGTTTATCAGGCTGTTTTAGAGAATCTTGCTTCAGAACAGGCTGCACGTATGGTTGCAATGAAAGCTGCAACTGATAATGCAGAGACTCTGGTAAGTGATTTACAGCTTGAGTATAACAAGGCAAGACAGGCAGGTATTACGATGGAGCTAAATGACATCGTATCTGGTGCATCAGCGGTTTAAAAATTAAGAGGAATTAAAAATGGCTGAAACTTCAAGTCGTGCTGGTGAGAAAGGTACAATCGTACAGATCATTGGCGCTGTTGTTGACGTTGAATTCCAGGAAGGTCATATTCCAGAGCTTTATGACGCTCTGGAGGTAAAGGGCGATGGTAAGCATCGTTCAGACCTAGTTCTTGAGGTTCAACAGCAGATTGGCGGTGGTGTGGTACGCTGCATTGCCATGGGTTCTTCTGACGGTTTGAGCAGAGGAATTGAGGCTGTAAATACTGGTGCCGGTGTTAAGGTTCCAGTAGGTCGTGAGACTCTAGGACGTATTATGAACGTTTTAGGTCAGCCTGTGGATGAGAGAGGTCCTATCGGACAGAAAGAGGATTGGGAAATTCACCGTCCAGCTCCAACCTATGCTGAGCAGTCATCAACTACAGAAATTCTTGAAACCGGTATTAAGGTTATGGACCTTATCTGCCCATTTGCTAAGGGTGGTAAAGTTGGTCTGTTCGGTGGTGCCGGTGTGGGTAAGACAGTTAACATGATGGAGCTTATCAATAACATTGCTAAGGCTCACTCAGGTCTATCTGTATTTACCGGTGTGGGTGAGCGTACTCGTGAGGGTAACGACTTCTACCACGAAATGCAGGAATCAAAGGTTATCGATAAGGTATCAATGATTTACGGTCAGATGAACGAGCCTCCAGGGAACCGTCTGCGTGTTGCTCTGACTGGTCTGACTGTTGCAGAGAAGTTCCGTGACGAAGGTCTGGATGTGCTTCTGTTCATCGATAACATCTATCGTTATACACTGGCTGGTACAGAGGTTTCTGCTCTGTTAGGCCGTATGCCTTCAGCTGTGGGTTATCAGCCTACACTAGCTGAGGAAATGGGTGTATTACAGGAGCGTATTGCTTCAACTAAGAAAGGTTCTATTACATCAGTTCAGGCTGTTTACGTGCCTGCTGACGACTTGACCGATCCTAGCCCAGCAACTACATTCGCTCACTTGGACGCAACCATCGTTCTGTCACGTCAGATTGCATCATTAGGTATTTACCCTGCAGTTGACCCTCTGGCATCTACATCACGTCAGCTGGATCCATATGTTGTTGGTAAGGACCACTATGAGGTAGCTCGTGGCGTTCAGTCTGTTCTGCAGAGATATAAGGAACTGAAGGACATTATCGCAATTCTAGGTATGGATGAGCTTTCTGAAGAAGATAAGCTTGTTGTTGCTAGAGCTCGTAAGGTTGAACGTTTCTTATCTCAGCCATTCAGCGTTGCTGAGGTATTTACAGGTTCTCCAGGTAAATATGTTCCATTGAAGGAAACTATCCGTGGATTCAAGGGAATTATCGATGGTGAATATGATAATTTACCTGAGCAGGCTTTCTATATGGTTGGTACTATTGACGAAGCTATAGAAAAAGCTAAGAACTTATAATAGAGGGGTGGAAAATGGATTCAATATCATTCCATCTGAACGTAATTAGTGGCGTTAGTTCATTGTATTCAGGACTTGTACAGTCTATACGTGTTACAGGTTCTGAAGGTGAGCTTGGCGTCAGATACGGTCATACTCCTTTATTAACCACCATCAAGACTGGTATGGTTTCTCTTGTCGACATCAACGGCAAGGAAGACCAGATTTATCTGGCTGGTGGTATTCTGGAAGTTCAGCCAGACAATGTAACAATTCTGGCTGATACAGCTCTGCGCGCTGACGATATTGATGAATCCAAGGCACAGGAAGCTATCAAGGCTGCCAAGGAAGAAATTAACCGTCATGGTTCAGGTGATGCTGACTACGCTCATGCATTATCTAAGCTGGCAGATGCTATGGCTAGAATCAAAGTGGTTGAAATTGCAAAGAATCGTCGTCGATAATTTGAAATAAATCACACCTTTCAAAAACCCTCTATTTTTTAAGAGGGTTTTTTAATTCCTTTCTGAGTTATAAAATAGTATTTTCGCAATTTTTGCGGAATGGGCAAATAATCATCTAAACCCGCATAAAATCTAGATTTTGTAAAGTGTTATTTTGAGATTCTTGATGTGATACGCAAACAATTTGTATTTAATTTTAATTGACTCATGTTTTATTTGAAAAATTGGTGACTGAAAATGTTAATGCACTTAAAATGGGCATACTTTGTTACCGATGAATATTCGGACAGAGTATTTTCAGATAGGAAAAACCAGAACCTAGGTTTTTCCATAAAACATAAGGAATTTAAAAAATATGGAAATAACTAATACTTCTGCTTCAACTTCTCAGGTTGCAACCAGCAGCACTAGAGAAAAATGGCACAAGTTCGACATCATGTGGATGCTGAACTTATTCGGAACTGCTGTTGGCGCTGGAATTCTGTTCCTGCCAATTACTGCAGGTATGTCTGGATTATGGCCTTTAGTTGTTATTACTCTAATTGTCGGCCCTATGACATACTTTGCTCACAGAGGTCTTGCCAGACTTGTTTTGGCATCATCATTAAAAGATGGCGATATTACCAATGTTACCGAGGAATTCTTCGGTAAGTCTGCAGGTATGATTATTACTGCTTTATATTTCTTCGCTATCTACCCAATTCTTCTGATTTATGGTGTAAGTATTACCAATACTGTAGACAGCTTTATCGTAAATCAGTTACACATGAGTGCTCCTCCAAGAGTAATTCTTGCAGGTATCTGTGTATTCTCATACATTGCTATCATCATCTGTGGTGAGAAATTAGTTCTTCTATTCAATGAGAAGCTTGTTTACCCACTATGCTGCATTCTGTTTGCAATGTCTTTATATCTGATTCCAAAGTGGGATTTATCTCAGTTCAGCTTTGTTCCTGATTTCGGCAGCTTTGCATCTACTCTATGGATTACCATTCCTGTTCTAGTATTTGCATTCAACCACTCACCTGCAATCTCAACATTTGCTGTATCACAGAAAGAGCGTTATGGCGAAAAGGCTGAAAAGTATGCAAGCCGTACCTTAAAGTACACCAGCGGTATTCTGGTTCTGTTCGTTATGCTGTTCGTATTCTCCTGTGTTCTATCACTATCTCCACAGGATTTAAGCATGGCAAGAGCTCAGAACATCAGCATTCTGTCATATCTAGCTAACAAGTTTGATGCTCCTGTAATTGCTTACTTTGGTCCATTCGTAGCCTTCCTGGCTATCTCAACCTCATTCTTCGGTCACTACATGGGCGCAAGAGAAGGTTTAAACGGCATCATTGTTAAGCTAACCCCAGGTGCTAAGATGGTAAGCAAGCGCAGAAATCGTGCTATCACCATTTTCTTCCTGGTAACCCTATGGTTTGTTGCAACTGTTAACCCAAGTATCCTAAGTCTGATTGAGTCACTTGGCGGTCCTATCATTGCAATCATCCTGTTCTTAATGCCTATGTATGCAATTGCTAAGGTTCCTGCAATGAAGAAGTATCAGGGTAAATTCTCTAATGTCTTCATCACTGTAATGGGTATCGTAACTATTGCTTCATTATTATTAAGCTTTATTTAAGAAATAAATTATGTAGGCCTGGGTAGAATTTATCTAGGCCTATTTGTTGATATATAAGAATAAAAATTATGTCAGAATTAAAAGATTTACTTCGAAACAGACCTCCAGTAGAAACTGCTATTTTTGATTTTTTTAAGGTTGGTCCTGGTCCATCAAGTTCACATACAATCGGACCAATGAAAGCAGGAAATGACTTTAACAATAAGATTTCACAGCTGCCGGATGAGGTTCTGTCAAAAGCCTCTGCCATAGAGGTGACTCTGCTTGGCTCACTATCTGCAACAGGTGTTGGCCACGGAACTGATTCTGCTGTACTGGCAGGTATACTAGGAAATATTCCAGAGAAGTGTCCTGGCTCTGTACTTCAGGATATAAAAAAGAATCCAGATAAAAAGTATGAATTAAAAATAAGAAACTACACTCTGAGTGTCGGTCTTGATTGTGTAAAATTTGGTCCTGTAAAGCATGATTCTCCATATAACAACACCATGCTGATTACACTGCTTGATGCACACAGAAACAATCTGTTTGAAGTTGAATACTATTCTGTTGGCGGTGGTTTTATTCAGTGGAAAGGCTGGAAAGAAGAGGAGAGAGGCAAGCCTGTTCATCCTTACGGAACCATGAAAGAGCTTCACAAGAGACTTCAGGAAACTGGTCTTACCATGCATGAGCTTATCCTTGAGAACGAGATGTCCATTACTGGACTTACACGTCCTCAGATCTGTGAAAAGCTCGATGAGCTTATGGAAGTGATGTACGACTCTGTAAGAAGAGGTCTGAATAATGTTGGCAAACTTCCTGGTCATCTTGGTGTGTGGAGAAAGGCTCAGGCTATTCTGGAGCAGTATAAGACCAATAACTTTGAAGTAGATAAGCTGCTGGGTAAGATTAACTCATATGCATTCGCTGTTTCTGAGGAAAATGCTTCAGGCGGTGTTATTGTTACAGCTCCTACATGTGGTGCTGCCGGTGTTATTCCTGCACTTCTGTACGCAATGCGTAATGATATGAGTCTAGGTGACAGAGCTCTGCGTGAAGGTTTACTCGCTTCTGCTGCTGTTGGTATGTTATGTAAGCACAATGCCGGCATTGCTGGTGCTGAAGTTGGCTGTCAGGGCGAAATCGGTGTAGCTTCATCCATGGCTGCAGCTATGCTTGCTCATGCAAGAGGTTATGATGCCTGTGTAGTAGAGAATGCTGCGGAAATTGCTCTTGAGCATCATCTTGGTCTAACCTGCGACCCTGTTGGCGGCTATGTTCAGATCCCTTGCATTGAAAGAAACGCAATGGGTGCTATCAAGGCTTACAACGCTGTGCTTCTTGCTACAGCAGAAAAGAATACTCAGCATAAGGTATCTTTAGATGCTGCAATTATGGCTATGAATGAAATCGGCAGAAACATGAACATCAAGTTCAAGGAAACAAGTGCCGGTGGTCTGGCTGTTAGTGTGGTTGAGTGTTAAGAAAGGTATTTCCATTCCATCCTTAATGGATGAAATGGAATATTAAAGATTAGAACAGCAGACTGCTTTTCTTCATCAGGGTATATTTAGCCTGGCCTGCAGTCTGTTCTCTTATGCATTCAAGTCCAGGAACGATCTGATTAGAACCGTTTCTCATCTCTACATAGATTACTGAATTCTCATCAATAAGGTTTCGTTTAAGGATAAGATTCAGAGTCTGCTCGTAAATATCAAGCTTATATGGCGGATCAATAAAGATGACATCAAACTTCTGTGATGCATTTTCAAGATAGTTTATGGCATTAGCCTTAATCACTTCTATATTGTCTGAATTAAAGCTTTGAGCAACACTCTTTAAAGAATCAGCTGTCTGAGGATTCATTTCTACAAGAGTAACCTTTTTAGCTCCTCTTGATAATGATTCAAAGCCTAATGCTCCTGAGCCTGCAAACAGATCAAGTACATTTGCGTTTTCAATATTGCTGCCAAGCCATGAGAAGATTGTTTCTCTTACTCTGGCAGGTGTTGGTCTTAAACCTTCTGCAGTCTTAACAGGTAAAATCTTACCCTTATATAAGCCGCCAATAATCTTTATTTCGTTTTCGTAACCAGCCATATTTCTTCCTTTTTTAGGAATTGTAACAGAAACAGATCCTGCCACAGTACCCAATAAAATGAAATATCGAAAAAATTAGCATATAATTGCATGAGTTTGTAAATTTAAATAGATAAATTGAGGACAATAATGGGCCTTTTTTCATTTTTCTCTAAAAAGAATAAAGACGAGAATCAGAGCGAAGAGATTATTTCAGAAAACGTAAATCAGACTGAGCCTGTATCTGAAGAAGTTAAAGAATCAGCTGATGCCGCAATCAGTAAAGAAGAGACTGTAAAGGCAGAGAGTTCTGAAGTACAGCCAGAGACAGAGATAGAGTCAGAGTCTTCAGAAAACACAGAGTCAGTACAGGAACCATTACAGCATACTGAAGATGTAAAAGAGGAAGCTGTCCAGACTGTATCTGAAGAGATTGATGAAAAGACAGAAGAGACAGTCTCAGAAGTTACAGATGAGAAAACTGAGAATAAATCTGAAGCTGAAGTGCAGAGTTCAGGTGAGACAGAATCTGTTTCAGAGAAAACTGAAGAGACCAAGGTAAAGAGATCATTCTTTGAAAGATTAAAGCGTACCAGAGAGAATCTGGCTTTAGGTATCGGTGCTCTGGTTACAGGTAAGAAGATTGATGAGGACCTGTACGAGGAACTGGAGACTGCATTGCTAACAGCTGATCTTGGTGTTGATACCACCACCAGAATTATCGAAAAGCTAAGAGAAGAGTCAAAGCTTCGTGAACTGAAGGATGCAAGTGCATTGAAGAACAACCTTAAGAATATACTTAAGGATATCTTAAAACCTTGTGCTATTCCTTTGGAGGTTAAAAGAACCAATGATCTGCCATTTGTTATTCTGATGGTAGGTGTAAACGGTGCTGGTAAGACTACAACCATCGGTAAGCTTGCTCTAAAGTATAAAGAGCAGGGCAAGAGTGTAATGCTGGCAGCTGGTGATACCTTCAGAGCTGCAGCTGTTGAACAGTTAAAGGAGTGGGGCGCACGTACCAATACTCCTGTCGTTTCTCAGCCAACCGGTTCTGACAGTGCATCTGTTATCTATGATGCTTTAACCTCTGCAAAGGCTCACAATGCTGATGTTCTTATCTGTGATACTGCAGGAAGACTTCAGAACAAGGACAATCTGATGGAAGAGCTTAAGAAGATTGTCAGAGTAATGAAAAAGATTGACGAGAATGTTCCTAATGAGGTTATGCTGGTTCTGGATTCTACCACCGGACAGAATGCTGTTTCTCAGATGAAGATTTTCGGTGAGGCTGTAAATGTTTCCGGTCTTGTTCTGACCAAGCTTGATGGTACAGCAAAGGGCGGTGTAATCTTTGCTCTTGCAGACAAGTTCAAGGTACCAGTAAGATATGTAGGTATAGGCGAGAGTAAGGAAGATTTAAGAGTATTCGATGTAGATCATTTCGTTGATGCTCTGTTCAGCTAATGAAATTATTTCTCTAATAATGTAATTAAGCCGTATCGATAAGCTTATAATTGTTGACCGTTTGTAAGTTACAGTTACGAAGAGATTAAGTTGTCAGATAAAGAGAATCAATCACTAGGAATGCTTGCCCCTGTGGGCAATATTGAAGGCTATGTTAAAGCCATCAATCAGGTTCCTATGCTTGAAATAGAGGATGAGAGAGCTCTTGCCATAAGATTAAGAGATTATGGTGATCTTGAAGCTGCAAGAAAGCTGGTGCTCTCACACCTCAGACTGGTAGTAAGCATAGCCAGAGGTTATTCCGGTTATGGCCTGCCTTTAGCTGACCTTATTCAGGAAGGCAATATCGGTCTTATGAAGGCGGTTAAGCACTTCGACCCTGATGCCGGTGCCAGACTGGCAGCCTTTGCTGTTCACTGGATCAAATCTGAAATCCACGATTACGTAATCAAAAACTGGCGTGTGGTTAAGGTTGCGACCACCAAGGCCCAGAGAAAATTATTCTTTAAGCTAAGACAGAATAAAAAGCATTTAGGCTGGTTCTCACAGAGTGAAAGAGAGACTGTTGCCCAGACTCTTGGTGTATCTGAAAGTGATGTTGCCGAAATGGAATCAAGACTTGCCGGACAGGATATCGGCTATGATATGTCTGCAGAAGATTCATCAGAAAGCGTAGCATCTCTTCCTATGCTGGCTCCTGCTGCCTATCTTGAAGATGAGAATTCAAACTTTGCCAAGAACTTTGAGAACAGAGACTACAAGAGCTTTGAGCTTGAACAGCTTGGTAATGCTTTAAACTCTCTTGATGAAAGATCAAAATACATCATAAAGAGAAGATGGCTTGATGAACAGAAGGCTACTCTTCAGGAACTATCTTCTGAGCTAAAGGTATCTGTTGAGCGCGTAAGACAGATTGAAAACTCATCCTTAAAGAAGATCAAGGAAATGATCCTGCACGGGCAGGATTCTGGAACCAAGCTAATTACGAGATAAGCTGCATTTAATCTTATATCGTTTTGACGTAATCTATTTCTTCATTTTCATTAAGGTACGATGGCGAACCTTTACATTGGTGCCTCTTTCCTTAAATCTGTCTGCAAGTGTCTGAGCTATAAATACTGATCTGTGGAAACCGCCTGTACATCCGACTGCAACTGTAAGGTAGCTTCTGTCACCAACCTCGATTGCTGGCATGATATCAAGCAGCAGATCATCAAGCTTGTTTATATAGATTTCAACTTCAGGATACCTAGAGAAGAACTGTCTTATAGGCTCATCAAGTCCGCAGTAATGTCTGATGTTTTTATCCCAGTATGGATTAGGGAGGAATCTTGCGTCAAAAACAAAATCTGCGTCCTTTGTAATACCATCCTTATATCCGAAGGATTCAAAGATAAGAACAACCTCTTTGAATGGTTTTCCGTTAATGCTGGAGATAACATTCTTACACAGATCGTGAATAGATAGGTTTGTGGTATCGATTCTTAAATCTGCAACTGATGAAATGCTCTTGAGAATCTCTGTTTCTTTCTGGATTGCTTCGTTGAGAGTTAAATTCTTTTGAGATAGGGGATGAAGACGTCTTGTTTCTGAGTATCTTTTGATTAGGACCTGATCGTCGGCATCAATGAAGATGATTGTGCTGTCAATGTCAGGATCATTATTTACTCTAAGATAGATATCATTCAGTAAATCTTCATGACCGGAGTCTGGAATGTTTCTGACATCAATAGAAATCGCTATCTTAGGGTAGGATCTCTTGGCCAGGTCAATCATGTTGTAGAGAAGTTCAACGGGGAGGTTATCTACGCAGTAGAATCCAAGATCCTCAAGTGCGTGTAGGGCGACCGTTTTTCCTGAGCCTGATCTTCCTGATATTACAACCAGATCTACTTGATTATGCATAAATCTATCCTATTGAATTTAATCCTAATTTGTTTGCGCATTATCCTGAGATGGCTTATCAAGAATAAAATCAATCTTGTTTAAAAGTATGGCCAGTTTTGATGGCTCGTTTTTAACCAGTCTCAGTGAGTTCAGTAAGTCGTTGTTAGACAGAACAATGGTGATATTCTTTAGTAATGATTCTATCTTAGCAGAATCATCGTATTTAGAGATAAACAAACATAAAGCAATATCAATCAGCTGTTCATCTGAATCAATAGAGTTAAAGGTGATAGGTTTATCCAGAATGGAAAGAATGGCAAATGTCTCATGTTCTGAGTCTATGACTGCATGAGGTATTGCAATTCCAGGATAAAAAACGGTTGTACCGTATGTTTCTCTTTTATTTAAAGCTTCAATAATTTCTTTTGCCGGCTTCTGAAGGACATAACCTGCACAGTCTGCAATTTCTTCAAAAAGTCTCTTTTTACTATAGCAGAAAAGTGGGGATAAAATTAAAGACTTAGGTATTACCTGTGTTTCAATGAATTTTATCAAAATATTACCCTCAAAGACGAAAAAGCCCTGTCAATACAGGGCCTTATATTAAATAATCACTTGTTATGACTTCATTTTCTCTTTGTATTTTACCAATTGTCCATCAACTTTATCAATTAATGCATCAATTGCAGGATACATACTTTCTGCTTCAGCTTCTGCATGTAGATTATTACCAACTACGGCCAGGTCGGCCTTTGCAATGTGGGCTAATTTTTCAACAGTTAAAGTTACTGAAATTGAAGTGATTAGATCTCCTTTTCTCTCAAGACGTTTGAATTTATCATTCACATAGTCTTTTAATGAATCTGTAACTGTAATGCCAACACCATGGATATTAATTTGCATATTAACACTTCCTTAACCCGATCTTAGTGCCGGGTAAAACTAAAATGCAGTACTGAAATGTAACCACACTTCAATCTTAGGATTATTTTCAGATGATTTAAAGACGAGAGGTCACAAAAAAAATACTTTTTTAATTTCAATATATTATTTCGTGAAGTTATTCAATTTTTTGAAATTAATTACAAATTTTTTTGTAATTATTAATCATATGTAAATATGACAGAAGCTTAGATTAATTAAATCAGCTTCTTTCTCTGAGATGATGATTCGATTCCAAGAGCTTCTCTGTACTTGGCAACAGTTCTTCTGGCAACATTCATTCCTTTCTCTAAAAGCAGTTCTGAAAGTTTGCTGTCGGATAAAGGTTTACGAGGATTTTCTGAAGCAATTAAATCCTTGATAAAGGATTTTACAGCAGTTGCAGAAGCTGCACCGCCATCATCGGTTCCTACTGATGAGGAGAAGAAGTATTTAAGTTCAAAGGTACCCTTTGGGGTATAGATGTATTTTTCTGTGGTTATTCTTGAAATGGTGGACTCGTGCATTTCAATTTCAGTTGCAACATCATTCAGGACCATTGGTTTCATAGCTGATGGCCCCTTGTCCATGAATTCGGTCTGGTGTTCAACAATACACCGTGAAACCTTCAGCAGAGTTTCATTTCTCTTCTCAAGACTTGAGATAAACCAGTTTGCTTCCTGAAGATGTGATTTGAAGAATTCCTTTTCCTGAACTGTTCTGGCCTGTTTTGAGAGCTGACTGTATGCTTCGTTGATTCTGATCAGGGTATTTGCAGAAGTGTTCAGTTCTGCTGTGTAGCTGCCATCAGCTCTTTTTACAACGATAACATCTGGAATTACAAAGTCTGTTTTCTTTGATGGAGCAAAATTGCCTGGTCTTGGATTCAGCTTCTGCAGTACTGCAATGATTTCCTTAAGGACATTTTCCTTGATGGACATTTTCTGGCACAGACTTCTGAAGTCTCTGTTGGACAGCAGGTCTGAATACTCTGAAATTACCTTGATTGCCAGATCTCTGTAAGGTGTGGAGCTGTCCAGTTCGTTAAGCTGAATAAGCATGCACTCTGCGGCATCTCTTGAGGCAACTCCGAGTGGATCATAGTGCTGAACAAGTTTCAGAATCGCTTTCACATCTTCAATTGTGGCTTCAGGATCGTCTTTCTGTACTGAAAGCAGGATATCCTCTAATGACTCGGTGATGTAGCCTGAATCATTGACGGCATCGATAATATTCATTGCAATAAGCTTATCGGTTCCATCAAGAGGAGACATTTCAAGCTGAAACATAAGATGATCATGAAGTGTTTCAGTTGTTTCACCCTCATAGATATCGTTGTTTTCGATAGCAAGACCTTTGATGCTCTTGTTTATGTAATCATCATTACGGATAAGATCTTCTTCTTTGCTCTGAGGTTCTGAAAGATCGTTTGATAAAGAATGATGATCAGATGAGGAATTGTTTTCGTCTGTATGAGTGACTGGTGACTCGCTGAAAGGATCGTAGTTCTCGTTTCCATAATTGTCGTTATCAATCATGGAGTCAGAAACGTTATTTGCGGATGAATCGTTATCAAAGGGATCAAAGCTGTCAGAGTCAGAATTCTCTCTTTCCTCTAGAGCTTCTAAAGATTCATCGTTTGAATCCTGTGAGACTTTCTCTAAAAAGGGATTTTCTTCAAGAACCTGCTGAATTTCCTGCTCAAGCTCAATAGACGATAGCTGCAGCAGCTTGATTGCCTGTTGCAGTTGAGGCGTCATTGACAGTGTCTGAGTCTGAGCTGTTCTTAATTGCAGCGCGTTTCTTATACCAGCCATAAATCCCTTATGCTTATTATTATGTTTTTTTTACATTGAGAAGTCTTTTCCTAGATATACATCCTTTACTTTAGTATTGCTTAGAACTTCATCTGCGCTACCCTGCGCGATTATCTGTCCTGCATTAACTATATATGATTTTTCGCAAACATCCAAAGTTTCACGGACATTATGATCTGTAATTAAGATGCCGATCCCTCTATTTCTCAGATGAAGGATAATCTCTTTAATATCGTTAACAGAAATAGGATCAACACCAGCAAAAGGCTCATCAAGCAGAATGAATTTAGGATCAGCTGCAAGGGCTCTTGCGATTTCAACACGGCGTCTTTCACCACCGGACAGAGACATACCGGAATTATCTCTTAGTCTTGTAATGTTGAACTCTTCCATCAGCTCGTTGACCTTTTCCTCACGCTGAGCCTTGGTCAGATTAGGAACAAGCTCCATGACACCCATAAGGTTCTGATATACAGTAAGCTTTCTGAAAATAGAATTTTCCTGAGGAAGGTAGCCTAAACCGGCTCTTGCTCTGGCATGCATTGGAAGAGAAGTAATATCCTTTCCGTCCAGAATGATGTTTCCGCCCTCTGATGAAACAATACCCACAATCATGTAAAAGGATGTGGTTTTACCTGCACCGTTAGGTCCCAGAAGACCAACGATTGAGCCGCTTTCAACATCAAGACTTACGTCTGATACAACGGTTCTTTTCTTGTAGGTTTTCTTTAAATGTAATGCCTGTAATATGCTCATTCTTATTTCCGGTAAGTATTATTTCTTCAGTTCCTGTGGCATGAATGTACTCTGTACTCTTCCGCCCTGGCTGTTTTCATTGGATGCCTTCAGCTGTCTTGTGACGGTATTGTACTCGATTCTTTCACCGTCAACATGAGAGTTATCCTGCCAGATTGTTGCTCTTCCGATTAAAACCAGAAGATTTTTTTCTGGAAGATACTGAATAATTGATGACTGAGAGTGAATAATCTTTCCGTCATCCTGTTTCTGCTTGAATGTTGCTGGTTTTCCATAGGCTTTTACTTCCTGCAGTTCACCGCTGCTGTTTCTTGACAGCTCAGCCTTGTCTGCGTGGAGTTCCATACTTCCCTGAGTAGCAACAACATCCTTTATAAAAATTGCCTTGTTGGATTCAAAATCTGCAATCTGTTCTTTTGAAACAATGTTCAAAGGCTGTTCTACATCGTCTTTTAATGCGAACGCACTTTGTGATGCAAGGGCCATCATCAGTACCAAAAAATTAATCTTTCTTGCTCTTTGGATAATATGTAGCATGTGGTTTTCCCTTATAATTCATCACATTATTAGATAAATTAAATTTAAAATGAGTTCCTTCTGTCTTAAAGACATGTCCGTAAATAGTGACCAGATCCTTTGATGTTACTTCTTCTGTTGTAAAGTTGTAAACAAGATTGTCTGCAGTTGCCTTGTCGATGATTGCATCCTTAAAGCCCGGATAAATCACCACATCGCCGTTTACAACTGCATGATCATTGGTAACCATTCTGCCTTTCTGGCCCTTTAAATGCCAGATGTTGGTCTTTCCTGATTCCTTGTGATTATATGCTGTAATCAGAGGATCATCAAAAATTAACAGATTTCTAGGCTCGTAAAACTCTGTTCTGGAGGCGAGCATGGTTCTGCTTACCTTTCCGCTCTTATCGAACAGAGTACCGTTTGTGTCGGTTGCAATAAAGGTAGGCAGACCTGACATATCCTTAATTTCTTCTTTTTTTAAAGTTAAGGAATAAAAGTATATGGTCGATGAAATAACTGCAAACAGTATTGCAATCAGAATCGATTTTTTAGTAACGCTCATCAGCAAAGCCACCGTCAGGGTTTAAGATACCCTTTGAGATTAAAATCAGATCACAAAGTTCTCTTACAGCACCATATCCTGCATTGCAGGTTGTAATGTAGTCAGCCTGTTTTTTTATGAAAGGGTGGGCATCATGAGGACATACGCTTAATCCTGCAACTCTGAACATAGGCATATCGTTCAGATCATCACCGATACATACAGCCTCATCTAGAGATATATTGAGTTTTTCGCATAATTCAGTCAGGGCAACGTTCTTTGATTTCTCTCCCTGAATTACATGCTGAACATGCAGATCGTTCATTCTTCTCTGGGTAAGATGAGCTGTTCTTCCAGTGATTACAGCACACTCGATACCTTCCTTCACTAAAGCTGCTATTCCAAAACCATCCTTGGTATTGAATCTTTTAAGCTCCAGATCTGTACTGTCATAAATAATGCCACCATCAGTAATTGTGCCATCAACATCGAAGGCCATCAGCTTGACTGATGATAGACGGGTCATGAATTCAGCATCAATTCTGCCGTAGCAGGTATTAACTTTCAACATAAAATTCCGGTATTTTCTTGTGGATTTCTAAAATCCAGATAACATCAAATTCAGTACATATTTTCTCATGTACTAACTTTAGTTTAATTGAAAATATAAAGACTAGTAAAAAACATGCGTAATTATAACAAGTATTAATGTGATTTTGCGATTAACAAAGATCAGATTGTTGTTCTATATACATACACAATTTGGCTTATACTGAAATTATGTCATGAAATTATTTGGTACAATTAACCAAGTTGAAATGATTCGTTTTGTTTTCTTTAACAGCGTTACAACTGTAGAGAAACACATAACGACAGATTTCAGATGAGTTTTTAGATTAATTTATTTAGTGTGTTTATGAGTGAAATTCTAGACGAAGATAGTCTGATAAAAGTAAACAACGTCTCCTTTTCATACGCCAGTAAGCAGATTTATAAGAATCTGTCACTTAATATTCCTAAAGGAAAAATTACAGCGATACTTGGTCCTTCAGGAACTGGCAAGACTACTATTTTAAGACTGATAGGTGCACAGCTTACTCCTGATGAAGGTACCATCGAATTTGATGGAATCAATGTTCATTCACTCAGAAGACAGGAGCTTTACGAACTCAGAAAAAGAATGAGCATGCTTTTCCAGAGTGGCGCTCTTTTCTCTGATATGAATGTTTTTGACAATGTGGCTTTTCCTGTCAGGGAACACACCAAGCTTCCAGAGGAACTGATTCATGATGTTGTTCTGATGAATCTTGAAGCAGTAGGAATGAGAGCTGCTGCCTACCTGTATCCTTCAGAGCTTTCAGGAGGAATGGCCCGTCGTGCAGCCTTAGCCCGTTCAATTGCTCTTGATCCTGATTTAATCATGTATGATGAGCCTTTTGTCGGTCAGGATCCTATTACCAAGGGTGTTCTGGTTAAGCTTATTGCTGATATCAACAAGTCACTTGGAAAAACCTCCGTCGTGGTTACCCATGATGTTAAGGAGATTCTGGAAGTAGCTCACTACGTATATATTCTTTCAGAGGGGACTGTTTTAGGAAGTGGAACTCCTCAGGAAATTGTAAATAGTAATGATCCAAGAGTTATTCAGTTTATTCAGGGCGATTTTGATGGTCCTTATGCATTTAAACTAAAAGGCTCTCAGAACTATATCGAGGAGCTGTAATGACAGAATTGCTAGGTGTTTTAGGAAGATATGCATTAAAGAAGATCTCTTCACTTGGAAGATCGACAATAATATTTCTTCATTCAATAATTGCGATACCTAATCTTAAGAAATCGTTTCCTTTACTGGTAAACCAGATTTATTTTGTTGGCGTTCAGTCAATCATTATTATTCTGGTTTCAGGTCTGTTTATCGGAATGGTTTTAGGTCTTCAGGGATTCAATATTCTTAAGGATTTCATGGCTACCGGTTCACTCGGTACGCTTGTGGCCCTATCTATCATAAGAGAGCTTGGTCCTGTGGTTACTGCTCTTTTATATGCCGGACGAGCAGGTTCTGCACTGACAGCTGAAATCGGTCAGTTAAAGGCATCCGAGCAGCTTTCAGCTATGGAAATGATGGCAGTTGATCCTTTAAGACGTATCATTGCTCCAAGATTCTGGGCCGGTCTTATCAGTATGCCAATCCTTTCACTGCTGTTCTGTCTGATCGGTATTTACGGCGGAAAGCTTGTCGGTGTTGACTGGCTGGGTATTGATGACGGTATTTTCTGGTCAGGTATGCAGGCCAGTGTTGATGTTATGGAAGATTTAGGTCCGATGGTTATCAAAGCTGCAGTATTCGGTTTTGTATGTACCTGGATTGCTCTTTTCAACGGTTATGACTGCCGCCCTACTTCAGAAGGTATTAGTAGAGCAACAACAGCAACAGTGGTTCAGTCATCTTTAGCAGTTTTAGGTCTGGATTTCATTCTCACAGCCTTAATGTTCTAATAGGGAATAGATAACAATGAAGTATTTAAAAACAGAAATCATGGTTGGCATTTTTATGCTGTTAGGCATTATCGCTGCCTGTGTTCTTGCACTGCAGGTTGCAGGTCTGGTATTAAATTCCAAAGCAGAACTTTATACTGTTTATGCCAAATTTGAGAATATCGGTTCTCTTAGATTAAGAGCTCCTGTCAGAATCGGTGGTGTTGCTATCGGTAGAGTAACCGCCATTAATCTTGATGGCGAGTCACTGACTCCTGTGGTTAGTATCGGTATTGAGAAAAAATTTGATAAAATCTCAAGTGAGTCAAAAGCCAGCATTCAGACTTCAGGCATCATCGGTGAGCAGTATATTGCCATCACTCCAGGTTTTTATGACGAGGATCTGGGAACAACCTATCTGAAGAACGGTGATTTCATTGCAGATACAGGTTCTGCTGTAATTCTTGAGGATTTAATTTCAAAGTTTGTTTTTAATTCTTCGCAGGATTCTTCAAAAGCCGATGAATCAGCAAAGAGTTCAGATACAGAATCAACCAAAGAATAGGATGACTTGTTTATGAAAAAGATCATTGCATTAATTTCAGCCTTTTTTGTTCTAATGTTCAGTTTCACTGCTCAGGCTAAATATGACATGAGCAATCCTTATAAACTGGCTAATGAAGTAGCTGTTAATACAATCAGCGAGATTAAGGCCAACAAGGACAAGCTTTCAGATAATTCTGTTGCAGAGAAGATTATTCAGGAACAGCTGCTTCCTTATATCGACATTAAGTATGCTGCCTATAAGGTTATGGGCACCTCTCTAAAGAGTCTCTCCAAGGAAGACAGAGAGAAGTTTACTGCTGCTTTTGAGAAATACATGAAGCAGAACTTCGTTTCTGTATTATCAAAGTATACCAATCAGGAAATTGTTCCTTCAGAGGTTAAGGATGTTCCTGACAGTGAATCTCTGGTTTCAGTTAAGATGATAATCCGCGAGAGCGGCAAGCAGGATCTTGAGCTGGTTCTGAAATTACGTAAGAATACAAAGACTGGCGAGTGGAAGGCCTTTGACCTGATTGGTGAGAATATTTCTATGCTTGATGCAAAGGTATCAGAGATTTCACCAATTATTAAATCTCAGGGCGTAGATGCTGCAATTGCTAAACTGAATTCTATGGATAAATAACCAGCTTTGTTTTGGTGTTTGAAATGGATAATTTGACTGAATTAACTTTTGCAACTGTTCCTCTTCTGTGGAAACAGCGTGCGTCAATTTTTAAAGATTCAGTATTTGATATGCAGAATATCAAAAAGATTGATGCGGCCGGAGCTGCCTATCTTGTGCAGTGGGCCAAGTCACGTGAAGATAAAAAGATTAAATTACTTAATGTTTCAAAAACCGCAGTAAATTTGATCACAACTTATAGACTTAATGAGATTTTTGAAATAGAGAATTAACTTATGGCAGAACAGAAACATTTTGAAGGATTCGATTCCGCTCCAGAAGAAGAGAGCCGCAGTGCCCATAAAAGAGAGGCTCAGGCTATCAGAAAGCTTGTGGAGAAGATTGCCGATTTAGGTGATCAGAGCTTTAAATCCCTGGTTATTCCACAGGATGTTAAGGATGCTCTGATTATTGCCAGAAAACTAAAGCCTAAGTCAGATGAAAGACGCAGACAGCTTCAGTATGTTGCTAAACTTCAGAGAGCTTATGATGATTCAGATCTGGAGCAGCAGGTTAATATGCTTGGTGCCTCTTCAAAGGTAGATCCTAATGCTCTAAAGCTTGAGAAACTAAGAGAAAAACTGATCAGCGGCGGTATAGAGGTGGTTAATGCCTTATGTAATCTTGCTGCCGAGATCGATAGAAATAAGCTTAGAAATCTGGTTAAAAAGGCAAAGGAAGAAGCAGCTAAAATCGAATCTGAGGAAGTTGCAAAGCCTAATTCTAGAGCTTTATTCAAGTATGTAAAGACTGAACTTGCTAAGGCAAAGGTTCAGATACCAGACGAATTAATCAAATAATCCAGAATCCGACGTCTTTGCCTTATGGTAGGGACGTTAGATTTCCATAGGTGATTCTACAGAAAAATCCTTATCTGAAATCGGCATGAATCCAATCAGTACATTTGGCTGATCCTTGAATGCTGGAACCCATTTCTCATTCCAGACCTGTCTGGTTACAAACTGTGGTTTGAAGCTATCCATACCGTTGTTCTTTGCATATCCTGCAGCAAGTTCCTCGTGTGACCATACTGGAAGGATACTGTACAGATTATGCTCGTCGTCTTCCTCTGTATCCTCTAGGATCAATGGACCATCGTTATCTGCAAGAATATAGAAACCGTCGGCTTCCTTGGCAACTCTCATAAACATTGCCTGTCTGTATTCAGCATTTAGAGCCTGGATTGCTTCATATTCTTTTTCTGTAAGTTGTGCCATATAGTCTCCTAATAGCCTCTCTCAAGTATTGGTTTTAAAAATTGACCAGTGAATGATTCCTTGCATTCACAAACATCTTCAGGTGTTCCACAGACGATTATATTTCCGCCGTTTCTTCCACCTTCAGGTCCTAGGTCGATAAGATAATCTGCAGATTTGATTACGTCAAGGTTATGTTCAATAACAATTACAGTATTACCCTGATCTCTCAGTCTGGTCAGTACTTCTAACAGTAGCTTAACATCTTCAAAATGAAGACCTGTGGTTGGCTCATCAAGAATATAAAGAGTCTTTCCGGTTGCTTTCTTTGAAAGTTCCTTTGAAAGCTTGATTCTCTGAGCCTCTCCTCCGGAGAAGGTTGTTGCAGCCTGACCTAAGGTAATATAGGAAAGACCGACATCCATCAGTGTCTGTAATTTTGAAGCTATGGATGGAACTGCTCCGAAAAACTCCAGTGCCTGTTCTATATTCATTTCAAGAACATCTGAGATAGTCTTTCCCTTGTATAGAACCTCAAGAGTTTCTCTGTTATATCTCTTACCGTCACCCTCTTCGCATTTAACATAAACATCAGGCATGAAGTTCATAGAAACCTTGATGGTTCCATCACCCTGACAGGCCTCACATCTGCATCCCTTTAAATTAAAGGAGAATCTTCCTGCGTTGTAGCCTCTTGCTCTTGCCTCTGGAGTTTTAGCAAAAAGATCACGGATATCAGAGAACAGTCCTACATAGGTAGCTGGATTTGAGCGCGGTGTTCTTCCGATAGGACTCTGATCGATACAGATGATCTTGTCAAAGTTTTCAAGACCTTCGATCTCTCTGTATGGAGCAGGATCATCATTTGCGGTAACACCGTTTAGTTCTCTCTCTGCGACTCTTACAAGAGTATCGTTAACCAGAGTTGATTTTCCTGAGCCTGAAACACCGGTTACAACCACAAAGCATCCGACAGGGAAGGACACGTCAATATTTTTAAGATTATTGCCGGTGCATCCCTTGAGAGTCAGCATCTTTGATTTCTTTGCCTTGATTCTCTTTTTAGGAATCTCAATACGTCTTGTGCCGGATAGATATTTTCCTGTTAGAGACTGCTCGCTCTTTTCAATATCATCAACAGTACCCTGAGCGATAACTTCACCGCCATTGATTCCTGCCGCAGGTCCAATATCAATAATCTGATCCGCTGCTCTCATGGTGTCTTCATCATGTTCCACCACAATAACAGTATTACCGATATCTCGAAGATTCTTCAGAGCGCTTAAAAGTTTGGCATTATCTCTCTGATGCAGACCGATACTTGGTTCATCAAGTACATACATAACACCTGTCAGACCAGCTCCAATCTGACTTGCAAGTCTGATTCGCTGTGCCTCACCGCCTGAAAGAGTTTCTGCTGAACGGGAAAGAGTCAGGTAGCCTAATCCAACGTTGATCAGGAAGCCTAGTCTTGCTCTGATTTCCTTTAAAACTCTTGAAGCGATGTTTTTTTCCTGTTCTGTCAGCTGGATATCTGAAAAGAACTGGTAGCACTCCTGTATTGAGTAGTTATTAATCTCAGGGAGTGATTTATTGTTTACAAAAACATTGCAGTATTCTTTTTTGAGTCTTGCTCCGTGACAGTCTGGGCAAGGAAGAGGTCTCATCAGCTTTGAGATATAGACTCTTACATACTCTGATTCTGTTTCACGGGATCTTCTTTCATAATTTGGAATCACTCCTTCGAAAGGTTCAATACTGGTCTGTGATTTTTTACCGCCAGAGTAGACAAGCTTCATTGGAATAGCTGTCTTTCCTGTGCCATACATGATAACGTCTACTTCTTTCTGTGTAAGCTCATTAAATGGCTTCTGCAGATCAATATCATAGTAATCGGCTACAGCTTCAATAGCCTTGAAATAGAAAGGATTTCTTCTATCCCATCCAAGGATAGCTCCATCATAGATGGATTTTGTTTTGTCTGGAACAATCTTATCGATATCC
>JAGDBH010000371.1 GCA_017959135.1 Succinivibrio sp.
GCAGCCAGCAGCAGAAATATCTCTGAGAATTTTAGAGAGTATACCTACTTCTCCATGATATTCAGTATCTTCTCAGGTGTTGCAGGACTGTTTGTATCCTACTTCACAGACATGGCTACAGGCCCAATGATTGTAATCATAGCAAGTATCATATACTTCGCGACATACATATATGGCAAAGACCGTTAACCCAAGGCTCCCCAATTTCGGGGAGCTTGTAATTTAGCCTTCTCCTTTGAAGGAGAAGGTGGCAGCGAAGCTGACGGATGAGGTTGAATTATGATAGTTTATGATAAAACATGCAAATTATGATGAATTATGATAGTTTATGATAAAAAATGCATATTATGATGTAGTTAGAAAAGAGCTTCCAAATTGGAGGCTCTAATGTTATATAACAACATTTAGATTGTATATGGCAATTTAAATATAACAAAACCTGATTCTGTCGTTATTTTTTTATAATAGTTAACAGTAAATTTATGAACAATTCGTGAAAAGTCTGTTAAATCCGAAAAAAGGTGCTATTATAAGGTTACAGAAACGAGGAGAGATTTCTGTGCGTTAAATTTTTATAACGCAACAACAAAACAGTATACCGCACGAGTACTGTTGGTTAGGTATTAACATTTAAGTCTTTTTGGAGATTCAGATTTAGGTGTTAATGAGAGGTAATTAACTGATGTGTTAGGCACATCAACCGGGAATGGATTCTCGGACAGGTATCTACAAGGAGGTAGAGATTATGGTAGTACAACACAATATGCAGGCTTTAAACGCAGCAAGAGTTCTTAACGTAACTTCTGGCAGCCAGGCAAAGTCAACAGAGAAGTTAGCATCTGGTTACAAGATTAACCGTGCAGCTGATGATGCAGCTGGTCTTTCAATTTCTGAGAAGATGCGTAAGCAGATCAGAGGTCTTTCACAGGCATCTACAAATGCATCAGATGGCGTATCTGCAGTACAGACAGCTGAAGGTGCATTAACAGAAGTTCACTCAATGCTTCAGAGAATGAATGAGCTTGCAGTTCAGGCTTCAAACGGAACAAACAGTGAGTCAGATCGTTCTTCAATCCAGGATGAAATTAATCAGCTTACAACAGAAATCGATCGTGTAGCAGAGTCTACAAAGTTCAATGAGACTTATCTTCTTAAGGGCTCTAACGGAACAAAGACAGTTAAGATTGATGCTCATGATGCAGGTCTTGAAGGTGTACTTACACAGAACACAGAGAAAGCTACATTTACAATGAATAAGCTTAGTGTTGGTGATAGCGTGACTATCGGTGGCACAAAGTATGAAATTGGAGCTAAGAGTGTAAGTGAAGCTTTAAGTACTTTAGGAGTAACAGCTTCTAGCTCTGGTGCCCTTATAATTGATGGAAAGTCATATGAGTTATCTTCAGCATCATCAGCCGAAGAATCTAAGTTAAGCTTTAGTGATATTGGAACACGTGCAGGTCACGGTTCTACTATCCAGTATAATGGTAAGTCTGTATCAGTATTTGCTAAGAGGGAAGCTGCTACTGGTGTAACAGCTGTTGATCCTACAAGTTATGACGGAGATACTTCTGCAGTTGATATTAACAATAAGAATCTTGTTACAGCCCAGAAAGCATATGAAATGATAGCTACAGAGTTCCAGGCAGCTTCTACTATTGGTGCTGAAAAGACAGCTGCTGGTACAGCTTCAATTGATAAGACAAGCTCAGCAACTCAGGTTAAGTTTACCCTTACAAAGGGCGAGGCTGAGGTTCAGAATGATCTTAACTTCAACCTTCACGTTGGTTCTGATGCTGATATGACAAATAAGATTGGTGTTACAATCAATGCCATGGATTCAACAGCTCTTGGTATCAAGGGTCTTAATGTAGCTGATGCTTCTGGTAAGGCAGCTACATACGCTATCGATGCAATCGCTGATGCTGTTGCAAAGGTATCATCACAGAGATCATCTCTTGGTGCTATCCAGAACAGACTTGAGCACACAATCGCTAACGTTGATAACGTAGTTGAGAATACAAATGCTTCTGAGTCACGTATCCGTGATACAGATATGGCTGACGAGATGGTTACATACAGCAAGAACACTATTCTTGCTCAGGCAGGCCAGTCAATGCTCGCTCAGGCAAATCAGGCAACACAGGGTGTTCTTTCATTACTTCAGTAATTAGCGTGGCCAAACGCATCGGTACA
>JAGDBH010000372.1 GCA_017959135.1 Succinivibrio sp.
CAACCATTGCAAAGTGGATCTCATCAATACCGAAGTGTTTGGCAAGTGGAGCCAGCAGAGGAACGAGAATAATCATGGCGGCGTTTCCTTCGATAAACATGCCGATGATTAACAGGAACAGGTTTACACACAGAAGGAAGATAACCGGATTATTCAGATGCTCGATGAAAAGGCCGGTAAAGTACTGAGGTACCTTCTCTTTTGTCAGAGCCCAGGCGAAGGCTGAAGCTGCTGCAATAATCAGCATGATTGCTGATGAGGTCAGTACAGTCTCCTTCATACCGCGGATAACATCCTTTAATGTCATCTCACGATAGATAAAGCCTAAGAACAGAGAATAGACAATGGCAACTGAACCAGCTTCAGTTGGAGTGAAGGCTCCGATACGGATACCGCCGATGATGATTACTGGAAGACACAGTGGCAGGAATGCGCCACGGAAGGTTTTCCATACTCTTGCAGCTGAGGTATCTACCTTGATGGTGCTTCTGTAACCTCTCTTGTAGGAAACCAGGGCGACAAGGATCATCAGGGTAACGCAGAGAATTACGCCAGGACCGATACCAGCAACGAAAAGCTTACCGATTGAAACGTTGGCAATGGAGCCGTAGATAATCATCGCAATTCCAGGAGGAATCAGAGGAGTAATAATTGCTGAAGTCGCAACCAGTACTGAGCCGAAGGCCTTTGAGAAACCTCTTTTCTCCATCTCTGGTACCAGCATTTTTGCTTCCATAGCAGCATCAGCAAGATTTGAGCCTGAAAGTCCACCCATAAGAGTTGCCACTAGAACAGTAACATGACCGATACCGCCGATAATATTGCCTACAACCGCCTCGCAGAAATCAACGATTCTTTTGGTAACGCCGGTGTAGTTCATGAAGACGCCTGCACATACGAAGAATGGTATGGCTAAAAGAGGAATTGACTGTGAGCCTGCCAGCACACGCTGTGCCAGAATTACAGAATTAATCTCAGTGTGAAGAGCAAAATAGGTTGCAGCTGCACCCAGAATTGAAATAAATACAGGAACCTTTAAAAACAGGAATACCAGAAGCAGAATTGAGGAAAGTCCAATAGAAAAATCCATGATTATTCCTCCTCAGCCTTATTTTCTGTTTTCTTATTCTTATCCTCTGCATCATCCTTTTTCATAAAGAAGGTTGCATAGGTAAGAGATACCATCATCAGAACACAGCAGACAGGGATAATGCCGTTGATGAAATAGAATGGAACATGAAGAATGGAGGTTGATTTGCCAATCTTCATCATCAGCTTGATGATGTCACATCCTAAAAAGCCAAGGTAGCCAAGTACCACCATGCAGATGACGTAATCCATTTTCTCAATGAACTTCTGGATATTTTGAGGAAATAGACTGACCACCATTTCAACTGCCACATGACTTCCGTGTCTGAAGGCTGCACCAGCTCCCAGGAATGTCATCCATAAGAAGCACCACAGCTGAACTTCTTCTGCCCAGATAATAGGTTTGCCCACAAAGTAGCGCATGATTACTCCGCCGAAGGTCACACATACCAGAACGGACAGGGCTATGGCTGCCAGGAACAGATCTATATTAACGATAAAATTTGATTTCTTCATAATTATCTGAAATATAATGATTTTTACTATGAGGCAGGACCGCCTGAAGACGGTCCTGTTTTTAAGCTACTGCATAGCTTTCTTTACAGTGTCATATAGACCTGGAGTCCAGTCTTTGAAATCTGGAAGCGAATAGAACTTCTTTGAGGTTTCAACTAAGGATTTCTTGAACTCTGGAGAAGGATCTAAAACAGTTACGCCCTCTGCCTTGAATTTAGCAAGGATATCTGCTTCAGAATCCTCAACAATCTTGTTCTGATACATTGCAGCCTCGTGGCAGGTTTCAACCAGAAGCTTCTGCTGCTCAGGAGTCAGAGAATTGTAGAAATCAGTACCAACAACGATATTGGTGATGTTGAATACGTGACCGTCTAATAACAGGTATTTTGCAACCTCGTGGAATTTACCGTTGTACAGAACTGCAAGTGGGTTCTCTACACCGTGGATGGTACCCTGCTGAAGAGAGGTATAAACTTCGCCTAAAGCCATTGGGGTAGGGGTTGCGCCTAGAACCTCAAAGCCCTTAACCTGAATGTTGTTTGTAGGAACACGAATCTTCATGCCCTTGAAATCTTCAACCTTGTTAACTGGCTTGGTGGTCAGAGTATGGCGTGCACCGTACTTCCAGTCGGTACCGATGATCTTAAGATGTGCCTTCTCTTCTACAAGCTTTGCCTGATCCTGATACCACTGGCTGTTGTTCAGCTTGAATGCCTCATCCCAGGTATTGAACAGGAATGGTCCGAAAACGATACCCAGATCCTTTACACCACGGTCATAGAAGAAGGCACCGTCGGTCAGGGTACATACAGGCTCGCCTGCAACCATCTGATCCATTACGTCATCCTTTGAGCCTAGCTGTGATGATGGGTAAAGCTCAATCTTGAACTTACCGCCTGAGCGCTCTTCGATAATCTCCTTCCACTTCTGACAGCCTAAATCAAAAGGCTCGCCTGGGTTATTTGCATAGCCGACACGTAGAACTACAGTATCGTCTGCCTGTGCTGATGCAGCACCGATGGTCATAACAGCAGCAAGACATGCTGCCAGGGTAGCTTTAGTTAGTATGTTTTTCATAGCTTTGTTCCTTATGTTCACAATTCGTATTTTTTTAGACAAACATTTTGTTTTGGGGTACGAACAGAACAGATATAGCAACCTTTGTGCCAACTGAAAAAAATGACGTAAGATAGGGGGTTTTCAGAGATTATGTTTCAAAATCGAACATAAAAGTACTAATCAGATGTTTTACGATGTTTAAAAATAAAACATCTGATTTTGAAAAAGATCACAAATGCTAGTCTTCGTTTTCAAGCTCTTTGATTTTTCTCCACAGGGTAGAGCGGGAGATACCGGCAAGCTTTGCAACCTCAGAATTTGAATGACGGGCAATCATGTATCTGTAGTAGTATCTTTCAAGCTCCTTTAAGGTAAGATCATCCCTGAAGATATTGTCTGAGGAGTGATGAACGGTAGAGACTGCTCCTGTTTTTCTGTACAGAATCTTTTCAACATTCTGTTTTTTTATGTCGCTTCCGTAGAAAGACAGAGCTTCGGCAACATTTCTAAGTTCGCGAACGTTACCTGGCCAGGAGTAGCTTAAAAGAATATCCTTAACCTCATCATCAAGATAGATGTCAGAAACCTTCTTTTTGCAGAAGCCTGCTATAAAGGATCTGAACATCAGAATGATGTCATCACCTCTCTCTCTTAGAGGCGGTATGCTGAGACTTAAAACGTTAAGACGATAGTAGAGATCGTATCTGAACCGGCCTTCCTCACATAAGCTCAGTATCTCCTTGTTGGTAGCGCAGATGATTCGGATATCTAGAGGAATGATCTTGTCATCGCCGATACGCATGATCTCGCGTTCCTGAATCACACGCAGGAACTGACTCTGTACCTCAAGAGGAATTTCTGTAATTTCGTCCAGGAAGATGGTTCCTCCCTGAGCCATTTCAAAAAGACCTTTCTTGCCATTGCGTCTGGCTCCGGTAAAAGCACCTTCCACGTAGCCGAAG
>JAGDBH010000373.1 GCA_017959135.1 Succinivibrio sp.
ATTGTTTCCAAGTAATCTTGAAATCTCCATATATAAAGATGGAGAAAATTCAGACATCAGTTTCATCATAAAATCATTGTTACAGATGAAGCATAAATCAGAACCGATAATTTGAATAGATGACTGGAATTCAATTAATCCGTAAATAGCCTGTTTCTGAGGATCATTAATAGACTGTTTTAAATTTTGAATAGCGTCATGCCAGATTTGAACCAAATCCATAAAAAAACCTATCTTGTTATAATAATAATTACTTTCAATTAATCAAAAATATCATTCAATTAATAATGGCGAATAATTTTACCACATATTCGTGTTGACCTTAAGCACATTTACAATGTAAAATACCGTACTTTGTGTTAGTGGTGATTAATGTAAAATTAATATTCACCTTATGTTGTTAAGGCGGTTGTCCCGTCGTTGGAGTTACAAATGAAGCGTACTTTCCAGCCAAATGTTGCTAAGCGTAAAAAGACCCACGGTTTCCGTGTTCGTATGCGTACTGCTGACGGTCGTAAAGTTTTATCACGTCGTCGTGCAAAAGGTCGTAAGCGTTTAACTACTGTTAATGGCTAATAATACATTTCCTCGGACCGTTAGAATTCTAACCTCCGAGGAATACGATAAGGTTTTCAAAAATCCAGTCCGCGCAAGTGTCCCAGGAATACTTGTTCTTGCAAGAAAAAATGAGGAAGATTGTGCCAGACTGGGTTTAGTCATACCAAAAAAAGTGTTAAAAAGGGCAGTCTGGAGAAATCGTGTTAAGCGAATCGCCAGAGAAACTTTTAGATTAACACAGCATTCTCTTCCTAATATTGATCTGGTTGTATTAGCTAGACCAAAAATAGAAGACATCAGCAATTCTGAACTGAGTGCAATTTTTAGACGATTATGGCTACAAATATCTCACCGTTTGGAAAAATAGCGATAGCTCTGATTCGCTTCTATCAAATCTTCATCAGTCCTTTGTTAGGGCAGCATTGCCGTTTTTACCCTAGCTGTTCTCAATACACTCTTGAAGCCATAAGAGAATGGGGTGTCTTAAAAGGAATCTACCTTGGAATCAAAAGGATTTCTAAATGTCATCCTTTAAATCCTGGTGGACTTGACCCTGTACCAAGAAAAAATAAATAAATCTTTTAGGATTTTTCCAAAATGGAACAACAAAGAAATCTGTTATTCATACTTTTACTTTGTGCAGCCATGTTCTTGTTCTGGGACTGGAATGCTGACAAAGCCAATGCACAGAAAATGGCTGATCAAGCAGCTACTTTACAGTCACAAGAAATCAGTTCAGAGAGTGCTTTAGGCAACTTGATTAAAGTTGTTAGTGATAATTTAGAGTTAACCATCAACCTTAAGGGTGGTGACATTGTTGATGCTAAGTTATTAAAGATTAAGCAGGAACAAGATAAGGAAGATCCTTTCCAGTTACTGATGACCACACCTCAGTTTAAATATCAGGCTCAGAGTGGTCTAGCTGGTAGAGATGGTATCGATAACAGAGAGAGACCAGAGTTCAAGGCTGAAAAGGCTGAGTACAGAATCGAAGAAGGTCAGAACAATGTTACCGCTGACATCACCTATGAGAAGGATGGCGTTACCTACACCAAGAGCTTCTCCATCGACAGAAATTCATACGTAGTAAATGTAAGCTACCTTGTTAACAACAAGTCAGAGAAAGATTTAAACCTATGTATGTACGGTCAGCTAAAGCAGACTGCTGATGATTCATACCTGCAGAACAATTCTGGTTTCGGTATGGTTGCAAGTGCATATAGAGGAACTGCTTACTCATCAGATGAAAGCCGTTATGAGAAGAAGACTCTTGACGATATCATCGATGACAAGTCATACAACGTAACCACTAAAGAGGGTTGGGTTGCTATGATTCAGCACTATTTCGTTTCAGCATGGATTGGCGGTGAGAACAACGTAAACAACGTTATCTACTCAAATCATGCAGACAACAATACCAGCGCAATTATCGGTATCAGAACTGATTCAGTAAATGTTGCAGCTGGAAATGAAGCTAAGCTTTCAAGCAAGCTATGGGTTGGTCCTAAGAATCAGGATGCAATGGAAGGTGTTGCTAAGAACCTTGAGTTAACCGTTGATTACGGCTGGTTATGGTTCATCTCAATTCCATTATTCAAGATCCTGACCTTCATCCACTCATTAATTGGAAACTGGGGTTTCTCAATTATCGTTCTAACCATGATCGTTCGTGGTGTTATGTTCCCATTAACCAAGGCTCAGTACACATCTATGGCTAAGATGCGTTTACTACAGCCAAAACTAATGGAATTAAGAGAGCGCTACAAGGATGACAGACAGAAGATTGGTACTGAAACCATGAAACTGTACAAGAGTGAGAAGGTAAATCCTCTTGGTGGCTGTTTACCATTATTAATCCAGATGCCTATTTTCATCGCATTATACTGGACCCTAATGGAATCAACCGAGCTACGTCAGTCAAGCTTTATGCTATGGATTACTGACCTATCAGTTAAGGATCCATACTTTGTACTACCAATTCTGTACGGTGTGACAATGTTCTTCTTACAGAAGATGTCACCTACCCCTGTAACAGATCCTGTACAGCGTAAGGTATTCATGGCAATGCCATTTGTATTTACCTTTATGTTCTGTACATTCCCAGCAGGTCTAACTTTATACTGGCTTGTTTCAAACTGCTTCACAATTCTGC
The DNA here is from genome assembly GCA_017959135.1 of Succinivibrio sp. GTDB lineage: Bacteria > Pseudomonadota > Gammaproteobacteria > Enterobacterales > Succinivibrionaceae > Succinivibrio. Next base: position 2,711 of record JAGDBH010000373.1, read on the forward strand.
AGCAGTTCGTCATCTTCAGATCACTTGAAAAGCGTGGTTTAAGCATGAAGAAACAGCCTGCTTCTAAATAGTATTATTTATGGCAACAATCGAAGATACTATTGCAGCAATTGCCACTCCTCCTGGTAGGGGTGGCATTGCCATTATTAGGGTCTCAGGTTCCAAGGCCCTAGAAGTCGCAAAAACACTTACCGGAATCACTCCTAAACCTCGCCAAGTCTATTTCAAGCAATTTAAACTGAACAACGAAGTCCTCGACGAAGGTGTTGTTATTTATTTTGCTGCACCTAATTCATATACAGGTGAAGACATCGTTGAATTCCAGGGACACGGTGGAAATGTTTCGCCTAAGCGCGTTCTGAACGGAATTCTAAGTATCGACGGTGTAAGACAGGCAGAACCAGGTGAATTCACAAGACGAGCATTTCTGAATAACAAAATGGATCTTGCTGCAGCTGAAGCTGTTGAGGATCTTATTTCTGCAGGTTCAGAGAGTGCAGCTAAAGCAGCTCTATCTTCTCTTGAAGGTAATTTTTCTAAGAATGTTAATGAGTTAACTGACAGAATTACAAATTTCAGAGTAAGAATCGAAGCCTGTCTGGATTTCCCTGAGGAGCATGAAGACTTCTACGAATCAGGTAAAACTGACAGAGAACTTGATGAGATTGAAGCGCTGGCAGCTAAAACCATCAAAATTGCCAACCAGGGTGTAAAGCTAAATGAAGGCGCAAAGATCGTTCTTGCAGGTTCACCTAATGCTGGTAAATCAAGTCTTTTGAATGCTCTGGCAGGAGCAGATAAGGCAATTGTTACCAATATTCCAGGAACAACCAGAGATGTTCTGACTGCTCAGGTCGAGATAGAAGGTGTTCCAGTTACCATCACCGATACTGCAGGTATCAGAGATAAGCCATCAGATGAAATTGAAGCTATTGGTATTCAGAAAGCAATTGATGAGCTAAAAAAGGCTGACCTGGTCCTATTCATGATTGATGGTTCAAAAACACCTGTCGATGTAATGGAAACCTATGCAAAGGTAAAGGAATTTGAATCAAATACCAACAGAATAATGGTTATTATTTCAAAAGCTGATAAAGACCTTTGTGCTGATGTAAGCAAACTGCTGTCATCAGAACCATTCAGCAGCTTAAAGCAGGTTAGAACTTCAACAAAAACAGAAACAGGTCTTGATGATCTGAAGAAGGTCCTGGTTGATGCTCTTGGTATCATGCCTATTGAAGGTGTCTTTATTGCACGTAGACGTCATATAGCAGCACTTGAGAAGGCTTACGAGTACATCGTAAAGGCAAAGGATATTGTTGCTACAGGTGACCTGGTTTTATGTGCACAGGAAATCCGTCAGGCACAGGACTACTTAGGAGAAATTACAGGTACCGTTACCTCAGATGATATCCTAGGAAAGATTTTCAGTACCTTCTGTATTGGAAAATAAAAAAAACTTCCAGATTTCTTGGTCTGGAAGTTAATCTATTCAAAAAACTATTCTTTTAAACTCAAATCCTGAGCAAACTTATTTCCAATTGAATCTATTCCTCGCTTTAATTCCTTAACTAAAGAAGCATAACCGTCTTCTTTCTGTTTTGAGGTAAAGGAATAGCTGTGCTGGAAATACCGTCTGTCATCAAGCTTAACATCAGCAAATAAGTCTATGTAGACATTACCATCAACTGAGCCATAGAACTTGCTTACACTTATATCGATATCTAAATCATTTCTTACCTGATATTCACTCAGATGTTTATTAAGTATCACAGCAATCTGGGATTTTAAATCAGAAGCCCATCTGTGGTGATTTGCAGCTCTCAGGGTAACATCAGTAGTCTTAAGGACAATACCGCCGTCCTCGAGCGTGCTGAATAGGTCTACGGCTATATCATACTGAGAGTTGAAACTCTGAGATGAAATATCTTCCACTAGAGAGTATCTGTCATAGGATATTTCCTGAGAGGAACATCCTATTAGGAATAAACAGGAAACAACACATGCGGTAAATCTATTCATAATACTATTTTCCTGAAACTGATGGTTCAATATCCTTAGAATCACTGGAGAACACCAGAGAATTACTCTTCTGTCCAACCTTCTTAACAGTAGGATTCAGTTCATCCAAGGTCTTATTAAGTTTATCAGCCATGTTGATAAGAGATTTGTATAGTTCTGAATGAGAATCATAGCTTGATAAAGTGTTTGTAAGATGACTTACAGAATCATTCTTGTTAATAGATTCAGTAATCTTTCTGACTGATTTAAGTGTCTCATCAAAGTCTTCAACAGTCTTATTAAGATTTGCTGAAAGCTTATCAATCTCAACATCATTGAGTTTCTTGGAGAAATTGTTGATGCTCTCTTTAAAATCTGTTGATGCAATAGTTGGAATAACTCTTAAATCCCTAAACTTCTTGATGCTGGATCTGCACTTAATCTTAGGACCAATCATCAGATTAACAACACTGGAAGATGAAAGAATACTCATAGTATCCAGTCTTGCACACAGCCTGTTTTTGGAGAGTAATGAATTGAAAAGCTGCTGAGTTCTATCATAGGCTCCGGATTCATCCATGATCAGAAGAGCAGGGATTTTATTATTAAGATCAAAGAGATCTGCCTTGTTATCAAACCAAGGGATCTTCACTACCTCTCCTATTTTTACACCACGGAACATAACCTGACTGCCTTCAGCCAGAGGTGATGAATCATCAAGCATCAGCACATACTTCGAATCAGAATCAATTAGATTAGCAAACTTGGCGGCTCTCAAATTCTTGTAAAGAGTGTATTCAGCGTTATCCTTAATAGGATTTCCCTTTTTTGAATTAAACTGTTTTACGTCAATTGAGCCACTGATAAAGTTATCGATACTAGGTACACTGAACTGCAGTCCATTGGCACCAAGATTCATATCAAGGCCAGAGTCTACCCAGAATACAGACTGATCTGATACCAGAGATGAGAACTTTTTAAGAATTTTTGCTGTATAGACGGTATGTTTCTTATCCATATCGTAATCAGACTTTACAATGACACCAATCTTGAAACCGTCATAGTTAATAGCAGTACCAGGATTAATCATTCTTTCAGATGCATTCTCAAGTCTGATAATGATTCCCTGTTCATCAAATCCGTATGGAGTTTCATCAAGACAGGTAAACTCATTGGATAATTCTTCGCTGGAGCCTTTATGAAGTGTAATATAAGAGCCGGACAGAATGGTATCAAGTCCAGAAATATTCGTTGAATTGATTCTTGGTTTAACAATCCAGAAAACACTGTCAGAATTTAACAGTTCAGTATAATCAGGCTTGATACGGGCATAGATAACAGTCTTTTTGAAATCTTCACTTAAACTGATATTTTCAACAGTTCCGACTGTTACAGATCTGAATTTTACAAGAGTCTTTCCTGATTCTATGCCTGAAGCTTCATCAGTATACAGCTTAATCAGTTCACCTTTATTGAAGCTGTTAGACCAGATAAGACTGATAGTAACTATGGTAGCAATAACAGGAACAATCCAGTACAGAGAAAATCTTCTTTTTCTTGAAATTGCGTTCTCTTTGTTTTCCATAATTAAATAATCTCAGAATCCCAAATTAATCTTTCATCAAATTCATCAGCAGAAAATACCGTAATTAAAACGACGGCACAGAAACATATAATAGCAAATCCAGGGTAAATACTTAAAAACCCTGTAATTCTTACCACTGAAGACATAATAATTACAACATAAACGTCAATTAAAGACCATCTTCCTATAAACATAACAAAGCGGAACAGTCTGCTTACTCTTTTCTTAATTCGTATTCTTGAATACTTTGTTACGTACAGAATAAAAGCTATCGAAAATATTTTAAATGCAGGAATAAAGATTGATGCCAGAAGAATCACAATCGAAACGAAATAGGATTTCATTTCCCACATGGCAATAACACCTTCAATAATATTAGAGCCAGTTGTAGAGCCTAAGAACTCTGTATACATTACAGGGTAAAGGTTTGAAGGCAGGTAAAGGATAACAGCAGCAAGCAGAAGGGCAAGACACTTTGAAAAACAGGCACTCTTTCTGAATTCAACCTTGCTGTGACAGCGAGGACAGATATCTATCTCAGATTCAGAATGAAAGTAATATCCGCACTCAGTACACTTTTTAACATTCTGTTTTATTGCTGTTTTACCAAGCTGCATTTTTACCTCTTCCTGTTCCTTAACAAGGTTCCATAACATTGAAGGTTTGAATTTAATACAGCACCACAGCAGCAGAACAGAAAAGACAAAGGTAGTGTAGAACCCCAGATAAAAATCCACATCAACAAGACTTGTAAGCTTTATCAGACTTACACAGATACCAAGAACAAAGACATCAACCATACACATGCTGTGACAGAACTGATAAATCTTTGACCATAAAATTCCAGGTTTAATTTTAAAACCGCAGATTAGAAGAGATGAAACAAGAACAAGAACCGGAGAGAAAAAAGTGAAAAACAGGAAAGAATAAAGTAATAGTCCCCACTTATGTCCAAGAATATAAATAATTGAATATAAAGACATTCCTGAATTTATGCCCATTGCTGAAATAGACATAAAGGGAACAAAGATACTTATGAAAAGAAACTGAATAGCGGAAAATGAAATGATAGCAATATCGGTTCTGTCAGCAGGATTTCTTTCGTTTAATCTTCTCCCGCATCGGGGGCAGATATTCACAAATTTACCTTTTCTGTAATCAACATTATCTACTAAATCACAGGAACCGCA
>JAGDBH010000044.1 GCA_017959135.1 Succinivibrio sp.
GAATTCTTTTAGTTTTGCTCCAACAAGACCAACCTCCTCTTCACCCTGAGAAGATAAAACTCTGTCGGCATTCTCGTATATAGCATCGCCATGTCGTATTACTATAATTTTCATAAGGCACACCAAGTAAACAAATCAGCAGTTAATTTATATATTATGCATGTAAATAGTATATTACTGATTTATTGTACAACGTAATAATTGTTATTTTTCAAATTTCTGTCGAAGAAATTAAAATTTTTTCAGTTAAAATATAAATAGTTAAGATTTTTCTTCTGAAAATATTCCCTTCTACAACAGACAAAAGAGAGTTCAGCAGGATAATATGGATTTTAAATATCTGAAAAACTACAGAAATTTAAAGGCTTTCTTTAAGGAGGCCTCATCAGAAGATATTCAATTTATCATTTCAAAACTGACCGAGTTTTATGCTGAAGTAAAAAATAAGGAAGAACAGGCTGAAAAACTTGAACAAGCCAGAATTCAGTTTTTAAACGGAGTCCTGGATTCTCTGGATAACCATAACTTCACTGTTGAAGATCTCATGGCCCTCAAAAAGACAGGTTCACGCGAGAACAGAAATAAAATGAGACCTCGCTACCTGTACCATGATCTTGATGGCAACGAATGCCTGTGGTCCGGTCAGGGAAAAATTCCTAAAGCCATGCAGCAGGTAATGCAGAGAGACGGAATAACAGATAAGAATCACTACCTGATTAAAGATAGTGACTCATAGATTTAATTTAAAGAATTGAAGCGTTGATATCAATCAGAGCTTTAACAGGATCTGCAGCCTGAGTAATAGGTCTGCCAATCACCAGATAGTCAGAGCCAGCAGCTACAGCCTCAGCAGGAGTCATAATTCTCTTCTGATCACCTACAGATGAACCGGCAGGTCTGATGCCTGGAGTTACACAGATAAATGGTGATGGTACATTAGATTTTATTAAGGATACTTCCTGAGCTGATGATACTACACCGTCAAGACCAGATTCCTTTGCAAGCTTAGCAAGTCTGATAACCTGTTCCTTAGGCTCGGCAGAAACACCAATTGAGTTTAACTGAGCAGAATCCATTGAAGTTAGAACAGTCACACCAATCAGATAAGGTCTCTCTCTGTATTTAGATAAGGCTTCAGCAGCAGCACTCATCATTACAGGACCACCTGAGGTGTGAATATCCACAAGCCATACACCAAGATCAGCAGCTGCCTCACAGGCTCTGCTTACTGTATTAGGAATATCGTGATATTTTAAATCCAGAAAAACCTTAAAGCCTTTATCAACCAGTTTTGCAACAAACTTTGGACCTGCGGTTGTAAATAACTCATTACCAACCTTTAATCTGCATAAATCAGCTGAAACCTTGTCAACAAATTCAAGCGCTTTATTCTCATCGTTATAATCTAAGGCAACAATAACCTTGGATTCAGTCATTATTTAATCTCCATCCAATCCAATCTTAGGTTTTAGGCTTTCCCATTTTCTGCATGAAGGACACTGCCAGAACATGATCTTAGATTCAAATCCGCAGTTAGGACATGAATATCTGTTGCTCAAAGCAATCTGAGCATCAAGAATGCTCTTAATCTGCATAATTGACTCATTGCTTGTTGCATCATTACCATGTGAGCGTAGCTCAAGCAGAGCAGAAAACAGTTTTAAATTTGATTTGTTCTTGATAAAGGATAAAAGCAGAGCCTCTGCATCCTCTTTACCTGACTGCTGTTCAACGGTTTTTACAAGTTCAACCATTGCCTCTGCAGAATTGGTTCTGTGAACAAGATCCTCTAAAGCGAAACGGTAGTTGGGATCCGCACTGTTAGGAAAGCATTTTTTTAGCTTATCAAGACAGATAACACCTGAATTAGGCTCAATGATACTTACCTCTTTGATAAGCTGACTTGCCTTTAGAAAATTGTTCTGGGACACAAGAATCTCAGCAAGCTCAAGTCTTGCTCTGATACTCTTGTTGCAGCATTCAATTGCCTTGCGGTAAGTTGAAGCTGCGGTATCCTTGTTGCCGTCTAAAAGCTGCTGCTTTGCAAGCTCACAGTAGTACTGGCTGACCTGACGAGACTGTCTTCCCTCAAGAGAAGATGAATATCTGTTTGCAACCTCAATAGCCTTGGCGTAATCCTGCTCCTTCTCATACACGCTTAAAAGCAGAATGGCAGACTCGTGCTGTAATCTAGGGATATCAACGGTCTTAACCAGAATATCCTCTGCTCTGTCCAGAAGACCGGCACTGATAAAATCTCGGCTTAATTCAAGTAAGGCGGTTTCTTTTTCCGAATCATCAATACTCTCATCTGATGACATCTTTTCATGAAGTGCAATTGCCTTGTCTACCTCACCGCGCTGACGGAACAGATTACCTAAGGCAAGGGATGATTCAAAAGAAGGATCTTTACTGTTTAGAAAGGCAATAAACTTATCTACTGCTTTTTCCTGTTTATTATTGAGAAGATAATCAAAGCCCTTTAGATAATTGGAATTCTGTTTGTTTTTTAAATTCTGCTGTTTCTGTCTTGAGGAGTTATATCCCATGTAATAGCCATAAACAGCAGCGACAGGAAGAAGTAAAAATAGAAGTTCAAACATTTATTCTTTTTCAGTTTTTGACTCATTCAGCTTGTCGACTTCCTTTTTAAGCTTGTTCAGAGCCGACTTGGCTGATTTTTCTCTGAACCAGAGCTTGAGGCAAAGAAGCAGACATGAATAGATGCCCAAAATAAATCCAAAAATAACACCTATAACCAGAACAGATGCTACAGGAATCTCTTTTTGGACAAACAGGAAATCGAACATGACTTTTGCATCATTGGCACTGCCAATTGCCAGGCCGACAACAGCCAGAAATACAAAGACAATAAAATAAAACCAGAACTTAATCATGTCGATCCTCAAAAATTCTTATCAATATAATAACATAAAGCGCAACAAAGCAAATGTTTTTCATTTACCTGATGCGCTCCTGCACTAGTTGCTTCTCTAGTCTTAAGTATGATTATGAATGAAGTGTTATTTAAGAATATTTACACGTTCTCTAAGTTCGACACCAGGCTTGAAATGAACCACTCTACGACGGCTCAGATTAACCTGTTCACCTGTCTTAGGATTGTGTGCAACACGAGGCTCATGAATACGAACTTCAAAACTACCAAAGCCGCGGATCTCGATACGGTCACCGGCTGACAGGGTTTCAATCATGATTTCAAAAATCTCGCGTACAGAATTATCTACTGTAATAGGATTCTGATAAGGAAATTTTTTAGCTAAAGCCTCAATTAGTTCGGCACGTGTCATAATATTCTCCTAACCCGCACAATCATTCTTCACTCTTTAATAATAGCAAGTATTATTTTTTTCTCTATGATTTAAAAGAATAATTTAAAAAAAAGAGAAAATTTTTAGCTGTTTTTTGACGTATAGCTAATTTTAAGTTAAGGAAAAATAAAAAATAAAAAAATTATTGTTTATATTTTAATAAGTTAATTATAGTTTATTCTAATGACAATTTCTAAACTTTTATTAAAAATCAGATAGTTAGTATATTAAACAACAATCCTCTCCAGTCCATTCTCAACAGCTATTTTTAAGCCTTTTCATAAAAGACATTTTCTTATTCAAAGTCCAAAAGCTTTTTTATGTGTTATAGCATTTTTTTATAACCTGAAATAGAAAAATAGTATTTGAAATAATGCGTGTTTTGTAAAAGAATATACACATAGCGAAATAACGAAGAAATCGTTAATTATTAAAAAAATAAAATCAAAAATAGAAAATTTTTGAAGGTAAGAAATATGTCTCAGTTAAAAAATACAGCTTCAGTATTTTTCAAAAAACATACAATCCATCATGGCGTAATTCTGAATATGCCCATGTCTATATTCTGTTTTCCCTGTTAAGGAAAACTCAATTCATCAAAAGATTTATTAAATATAAATAGTCACTGCTTAGCAATGCCTGTCAGTAGTTTTTCTGAATCTGGTGTTGTCGCTTAATTAAATAATAAAAAAACGACAGAAGCCTCTGTCTGAGTAAAGAGCCAGGCTTTAATCGCTCAAAGATTAAATAGTTTTAAAGATTCATCGCGGGAGAAAAAAATGAATCTTGATATAAAAGAGTACATAGAAAAAGAATTCTATTATCTGCACTCACACCCTGAACTTTCCTATAAGGAAATTGAAACAACAAAGAGACTAAAGAAAGATCTTCAAAGCAATGGTATAAAGGTTCTGCCTTACGAGCTTGATACCGGTGTAGTCGGTGAAATCGGTTCTGGAGATAAAACCGTTGCCATCCGCGCCGATATAGATGCCCTGCCTGTCACTGAGGAGACAACTCTTCCCTACAAGTCTTTAACCCCAGGTGTAATGCATGCCTGCGGACATGACAGCCATGCAGCTATTGTTCTTGGCGCTGCACTTTTACTAAAACAGCAGGAAGATAAGCTAAAAGGTTGCGTTAAGATTATTTTCCAGCCAGCTGAAGAAGCTCCTGGTGGAGCACAGAAAATCATTGATGCAGGAGCATTGGATGATGTACAGGCAATTTTCGGAGCTCACAGCTGCCCTCTTTATGAGGTCGGTACTCTAGGACTCACCGGAGGTCCAACTCATGCTGCTGTGGAGAAATTTGAAGTTCACTTTGAAGGCAGTGGTACTCATGCCGCCCATCCAAATCTCGGACAGGATACTATCCTCATTGCCTCTCATTTTATTACAGCAGTTCAGAGTATTGTCTCAAGAGAAATTGATCCTATAGATTCTGCCGTGGTTTCCATAACTCATATTCAGGCAGGTACTACCTGGAATGTGATTCCACAGACTGCCTTTTTAGAAGGCACCATCAGAACTTATACAAAGGATAGCAGAGCTAAAGCCAAAAAGCGTTTTGAAGAAATCGCAAAAGGTGTAGCCGCAACCTTCGGAATCAGAGTAAGCATCAAATGGACAGTTGAGATTCCAGCTACCTTTAATGACTACAAACTGCTTGAACTGGCCCAAAAGACAGCTTTATCCACCGGCTTTAAGGTTGAGGAGGCACCTCGTTCCCTGGGTGGTGAGGATTTTAGTCTGTATCAGGAGAAAATCCCAGGCTTCTTCACTTTGGTAGGAACCGGTAAGTCCTATCCAAATCACAATCCAAAATTCAGTGTTGATCCATCAGCTCTATTCCCGGCAGCTAAATATGTTGCAGAGCTTGCAAAGGCTTATCTGGAGGCAGAGTAATGGAAAACAGTAATAATACAATTATCCGCTTTGAAAATATTTCCAAAGAGTATACCCGTAACGGAGTAACAACCAGAGCGCTTGACGACATCTCCTTTTCCATTGAAAAAGGTGACATCTACGGTCTTATCGGCTCCTCCGGCGCTGGAAAATCAACCCTTCTGCGCATGATCAATGTCCTTGAGACTCCAAGCTCCGGACACGTCTTTGTTAACGGAATTGATGTTAACAGCATCTCTCAGAAACAGCTTTCCCAGGTACGTAAGGATATTGGAATCATTTTCCAGGATTTCAATCTGCTTGAGTCTAAGAGTGTATTTGACAATGTGGCTATACCTCTGATTTTAAAACATACTCCAAAGCCTGAGATTGCAGAACGTGTAACTGAGCTGCTGCGTTTCGTAGGCCTTGAGGATAAGGCTAAAGCCTTCCCTAAGGAACTCTCTGGCGGACAGAAACAGCGTGTTGGTATTGCCAGAGCTCTCGCCACCAATCCTGCTGTACTTTTATGTGATGAGGCTACCTCCGCTCTTGATCCTAATACCACTGAGTCAATTCTTGATCTGCTGCTGAGAGTTAATCAGGAATTAAAGGTAACTATCATTTTCGTTACCCATACCATTCGTGTGATTCAGAAGATCTGCAATAAGGTGGCTATTCTTGATGGAGGAAAGCTGGTAGAACACGGCAGAGTTATTGATGTGTTCTCCAATCCGAAGAGTGACATCGCCAAAAGCTTTGTGCAGACTATCATTCCAAGCAGAATTCCTCAGAAAATCAAGGATGAGCTTAATAAGTATCAGGATTATTACAAGCTTATCCGAATCTATTTCTATGCGGAAAATGCCACTGATGATGTTATCTGGCAGATAAATAACCGTCTGAACGTACATACCAATGTAATGTTCGCATCAGTCACCGAAATCCAGGGCCTGGTTCTCTCCATTATCACGCTGCAGATTACAGGCAGTGAAGAGGATTACATCAAGGCTACAGACTACATCCGTTCTAAAATCATAAGCTATGAGGAGTTCAATGTATGAACCAGCTTCTTGTAAAATCTTTTTCCATTACCTCCGATCAGCTTATTCTCTGTGCCAATCAGACCCTTTATATGGTCTTTGTGTCACTGTTTTTA
>JAGDBH010000374.1 GCA_017959135.1 Succinivibrio sp.
GCCTCAGAGTATGAAGACTATACTCAGTCAGATGAAAAAGGTCATTCCTTCAATACCATGCTTGGAACCATGATCTCCATGAGAACTACGACCGGAGGTCTTGATCCTCGAGCCGGTTATTCAATTGTCTGGGATAACAAATTTGCTACGAAGGCCGTCTCAGATTTGACTTTCTGGAAGAGTGAACTGACTTTCAAAGGTGTATTATCTCCTTCAGAGAACACAAGATTTTTATATAAGTTATATCAGGGCGCAAATCTAGGTTTTGATGCAGGAAAAGTTCCTCCTTCAATGCGATATTTCGCCGGTGGTGACCAGAGCCTCAGAGGCTTTAGTTATAAGAGCCAGTCAACAAGAAATGCTAAAGACGAACTGACTGGTTCGAGATATATGTCTGCTGCAACTGCAGAGTTTGAATTTCCTATAGGTATGCAGAACGCACGTGGCGCTGTATTCATGGACTCTGCAATAGTTACAAATAACTATAAAAATGACCATCATCTGCTGTTAGGTCCGGGTGTTGGATTCAGATATATAACTCCATATGGTATTGCCAAGCTAGATGTGGCATGTGGAATTGACAACCACCGAGATAAGCACGGATTAAGACTGCATCTTCAGTTTGGCCCAGAATTTTAAGTATGAATGTTAGATTAAAAAAGACTTTAAAATATTCTGCTGTGATTTTAACTGTCCTGATGCTGACAGTCGGGGCCGTTCTGTATTATGCCCTGGCTACAACATCAGGCATGAAGTACATTATTTCAAAGGTAAACAGCTCATTATCCGATGTACTTACCATTACCGCTGATATAGAGGACGGTTCTGTCTTAGACGGATTTAAAACCGACAGCTATTTTGAGGTCAATGTAAAGGATGTGGTTATAGTCCGCGCCAACAGCATTGATCTTAAATACCATGCTCTAGGCTACCTTTCTACCGACGTCTTTAAAATAGACTATCTGAATGCAGACAAGCTTGAGGTTGAGCTGGTATACAACTCTGATGATTCAGAAGCTGAAGCAGATTCTGAGGATGAAGATGATACTCCGTTTCGTCTGGACTTTCTGGTAAAGATTGCAATTAACTCTTTAAAATTAAAGGATTTTGCTTACCTTTCAGATATTGTTGATGTCAGAGTCCCATCGGCAGATCTTGTTTTAGAAGCTCACGATGATTTTGCAGGAATTACTTCTGGTGTAATAGAGAATCCATCTGTTCATCTTAAATACACCGGTGATGATAATCCTGAACCTAATAACCTTCCAGAAATCCTGACCTTTGATAATGGTAACGGTGCCATTGAAAAGATTACTGATATTGATCTGCCTTTGAATGCAGCCTTATACAATCTGAAAATCAAACAGGGAAGATATTATCAGGATGGCTATGATACTGGTCTTATTGATGCATCTGTAAATGCCCTGTGGGAACATACTCTGCTTAAGGTTTTCTCCGTCAGAGCCTGTCATCCTCTGGGAGAGGTCAGTGTTTCCGGTACCA
>JAGDBH010000375.1 GCA_017959135.1 Succinivibrio sp.
ACGTGATAGTTGGTTACGATAATGCCGTTCTTGTAGTAAACCACACCTGATGCAGAGGTGATGATATTGTTTGTATCAGGTTTGGTGTAATCGTCGTTAAGCTGAGCCACGTAGATATTCAGTACTGATGGCGCAGCTCTTCCCACTGCATATGAATAGCTGTCTACAGATACTCCGCTGGAGTAAATGAGATCACCGAGCTTTTTTCCGGTGGATGGATGAATAATCAGAACCACAGAACCTATGATAAGACCTGTAATTACAGGGATTAGAAAAGGTAACAGCTTCTTGTTGATTTTCATAATTAAGCTCCTCAAATATACATGAGGGAGTGAGTAATTGATTTTGGGATTACTATTTAATTTTAGAGGATTTTTTTTGTTCTAATAGAATATTAACAAAAAAAATCTGAGAAATATTAAATAATTGCAAAAGAAAGCTATTTTTGTGCTTAATTTGCAGATAATCTATCAAAAAGAGCCCGAATTTCTCCGGTTTTTATTTGAGTCTTATTTTTTTAAGGATAGCCTGTATGGATAGAAAAGATTTTAAGATTAAAAATACTGCTGTAACTCTTTTCTGTTCAGACAAGGCTGATGCTCCTCTGATTCTTTTCAACTCCTTTGAGTCGGATGGAACCGAGATTGTAGACATGCTCTCTAAGATGGATACTCCTACCTTTAACTTTCTGAATGTAAAGGTGGATGAATGGAACCATTATCTCTCTCCATGGAACAGCCCTTCTCTATATCACAGTGAACCTCCATTTGACGGTGGAGCTGATGAGTATCTGGCATTTTTAGAGAAGAGTGTAATTCCTCTGGCTAAAAAGCATATATACGGAAGCCCATCCTACATTGGCATCAGTGGCTATTCTCTGGCCGGCCTGTTTTCCCTGTATGCTGTCTGTAAAACCGATAGCTTCGACAGAGCTGCAAGTATGTCTGGCTCTTTGTGGTTCCCTCAGTTTGTGGATTTTTTTAAGAACGCTTTTAAAAGAAAAACTTCTAAAATCTATCTCTCACTTGGTGATAAGGAAAGCTCGGTCAGAAACAGCACTCTTAGAACCGTAAAGGATAAGACGCTTGAGCTTTATGAGACTGTAAAAGAGCAGGGGATAGAATGTATTTTTGAGAGTAATCCAGGCAATCATTTCTTTGAGCCTGATAAGCGCAGTGCCAAAGGAATCGCCTGGATTCTAAAAGATTAAAGTAAAGAGAAAAGAGATCTATTCTCTATAAAAGCTGTCCGTTCCATCCCCATTCGTTGATGGACTGGAAGGTAACATATACCTTGTCAGAAGGAGTTCCCAAAGCACTCTTCAGATAATCACAGATTCGCTGGGTGACTGCATTGTAGGCGTCTCTGTTGGCGCATCCAAACTGCTGTATTGAAATCATGGCACCGTTATCAAGCTTGTTCTCTCCAAGCCACAGGTCGTAGCCTGCTTCAATTGCTGTCATGATGAAGCCTGCAGGCTTGCTCAGTTCGTCCTTGATAATTGAAGTAAGCTCTTTTTGAAGTGCGGTCTTTTCTGAATCAGTAAGATTCTTTGAAATTCTTGCTTGTACGAATGGCATAGATACTCCTTATAAAAAAAATCTGCAGATAGTAAATAAGATACTACCTGCAGATTCCTTAATCAATTGTGAGTTAATGGATGGTTATAGCAGTTTTCTTCTGCTCCTGTTTCTGTTTGTTAATCCTGATATCAAGTTCTCCTCCTGCAAATGCAGCGTTGATTTCCTTTGGATCAGCATCGTTAAAATGCAGTGTTCTCTGGTAAACACCTGAGCTGCGCTCCTTAATCAGGAAGCCTTCTGAATCCTTTTTCTCTTTCTGAGTGTGGTGTTCTGCCTTAATCATCAGATTGCCCTCATCAAAATCAAGCTTGATATCCTCTTTTTTAACACCAGGCATATCAGCTTTAATCTGGTAGTGATCACCGCAGTCCTGTACGTCAATTCTGATGTTATCCTCAGGCATCTGAGAGAACATATTTTCAAAGTCGGTCAAAGGTCTTGAGAAAATATCAAAAATAGTTGGCATACCAAAATTGTGACGATTCATATTCTGATGACGATTTTCGTATCTTGCTAAAGCGTTCATAATAAATCTCCTTAAGGTAACAACCTTTCATATTTTCCTTTCACATATGTACATAAGGTCTTTTTTTAGAATTTAAAGAGAAATGAGTTTTGTTCTCAACTACGCTAAAAGCTCTTTAAAATCGAATTTCTGTCCCCATGTTAAAGATGATGTGCTCTCTTTTTCCCTCTTAAAAAATCTTTTTTTTTCGACAATAAAAAAGCCGGGGCCATATATTCTAGGCCTCGGCTTCTCTAACCAGTCAGTTTTCTACTATCTTAGAGTAATGTACAGAGTTGTACCGTTACGGTTGATTCTGATAGCGGAAATCTTGCCTTTCTCTTTGTTCAGAGCAGACTTCAGATCATGCAGTGTATTTACATCCTGTCTGTTAACACCGGTGATGATATCACCCTTGCGCAGGCCGAACATGCTTGCAACTGAGCCCTTGGCAACGTCAGTTACCTCAATACCGCCCTTGTCTGAATTTGCAAATGATGCACCTGCAAAGGCAGGAGAGATCTCCTGTGATTCCTTGGCTGAGAGCTTCTGATTCTCATCTGAGCTCAGCTTTACCTTCAGATCCTTGTACTTGCCGTCACGGAATACGGTAACAGTGATTTCATTGCCGGCTCTCTGAGTAGCAATTTCAGCTCTTAGAGATGCAAATGACTTAACCTTCTTGCCGTTGATAGCGGTGATGATATCGCCTGACTTAATGCCGGCCTTATCAGCGCCTGAATCCTTGATAACCTCGTTAACAAAGGCACCTGTTGACTGATCGTAGCCGAAGCTGTTTGCAAGATCTGCATTCAGTTCAGTTCCCTGAACACCCAGAAGGCCTCGCTTAACTTCACCGAATTTTAGGATCTGAGAGGTTACGGTCTTAACCATATTTGCAGGGATTGCAAAACCGATACCGATATTGCCGCCTGATGGGGCCATAATAGCGGTATTGATACCAATCAGCTTACCGTTTAAATCAATCAGGGCACCGCCTGAGTTACCTGAGTTGATGGCTGCATCGGTCTGAATGAAGTTCTCGATGTTCTCGATATTAAGTCCGCTTCTGCCTAATGCGGAAACGATACCTGAGGTTACGGTCTGACCTAGGCCGTATGGATTACCGATGGCGATTGCAAAGTCACCAACCTCAAGATTATCAGAGTCAGCCATATCAATCTGAGTCAGATTCTTGGCATTCTCAAGCTTTAATAGAGCAAGATCGGTGTGGCTGTCACGACCAATCAGCTTTGCATTGAATTCACGGCTGTCTGACAGCTGAACCTTAATCTCGTCAGCTCCGTCGATAACATGGTTGTTGGTAACAACCAGAGCTTCATCGGCACTGATGATAACGCCTGAACCTAATGCTCTGAATTCTCTCTGCTGAGGCTTTTCACCTAAGCCAAAAGCGTCTCCCATGCCAGGGAACATGAATCTGAACTCATCAGGAATTGAGAATCCCTGAACGTCCTTTTTACCTTTTACTGAAATATTAACAACACCTGGAAGTACTTGTTTTAGCATTGGAGCTAATGAAGGGGTGTTTCCCTTTGCTAGAAGATCTCCTAGGATTGGAGCTGAGGCATTTGCGGTGTTGATTGTTGAAAAGACTGCTGCCGATGATAAAGCGATAATAGCGGTAGCGGTTCTAATCTTTTTTAGCATGTAATAAAACTCCTAACGGAAAAAAATAATCATACTTTTAGCTGTTCCTCCTCCTTTTGCTTTTCCGGCTCTGCTACAGCTGCAGCAGTTTCTGCTTTAGTAACATCGTCTTCAATTGAATCCTCAGGTGGAATCTCAGGATTCTTAAGTACATCCGGAGCAGGAATTGAATTAACTATTCTGTCAATCTTCTCTTCTGTAACGTCCTGTTTAACAGGCTGGATTTCCTCTTTACTTCTGTAAACCGGCATTGGAGCCATTTCATCTTCAAGGAAATGATGTAAGCCAGATTCCCTAGGAGCAATTTTTTCTGTAGTTTCTCTCATAAACTGCAGATATTGTCTGTGGGCTGTATCCAACTCACTGAACATGTCCAAAGATGTTTTAACAAATCTGTCCAGTGTCCTACGAGCTTTTATGGCATTACGCTTGGACTTTAATAGTTCATCTTTGACTCGTTTATGCTTATAAATCTGAGCCATGATGATGTAACATACTAAAGCTCCTACGATGAATCCCCCGACAAACAGGGTTACTCCAATTACGTAAAAGTTCATAATTCACCTATTAACTCCAAAGTGCTTTTGTACACTTTGTACGAAAGAAGATTAGATTTTAATTCTTAGAAGAAACTTAGATCTGAACATGCAAATATTTCAATTCTGTTTTCTCTTGGTTCCTACTCCTATTATGGATTATTTTTAATAACATTAGTATTTGATTTTGTTAAAAATATGAGACGTTGCTAAACATTTTGGCGAAATGTTTCATAAAATATCAGACATTAAGAATTTTTCTCAGACAAATAGAGCTTGAGGCTGAATTATGATCATAAAAAATGGACTGGTATTTACTCCTGACTGCACTTTTGAGGCTCACGATATCGGTATTACTGGTGAGTGCTTTTCAGAGTCATATGAAGGAGAATCTATCGACGCCTCAGACTGTTATGTTCTGCCTGGCTTTATTGATATCCATTTCCACGGCTGTATGAATTCAGATTTTATGGACGGAGAAACATCCTCCTTAGAAACAATCTGCCGTTATGAGGCTAAAAAAGGAATAACCTCTATCACTCCTGCCTCCATGACAATGGATGAGGACAGTATCTCAAAGGCTCTAAAATGTGCTGCCGGCCTGAAGGTTAAGACTGATATGGCTTCTTTTGAAGGAGTCTATCTTGAAGGACCTTTTATCAGTTCAAAAAAACTTGGCGCGCAGAATTCACTTTATGTAAAAAAGCCTGATGAAAAACTTCTTGAAAAATTCCTGACCGATTCAGATGGTCTGATAAAAACTGTAGCCATAGCACCAGAGGTTGAGAATGCTATTAATCGTATTTCTAAATTCAAGGATAGGGTAAATTTCTCAGTAGCTCATACCGATGCCGATTCTGAT
>JAGDBH010000376.1 GCA_017959135.1 Succinivibrio sp.
TCTCTGGACTACAGGACAGCGTCTCTCATCACCGTACAGTTTTGCATCAGCCAGGATTTCCTTCTTCAGGAAGGTCTTAAAGCGAGCATCTGAGCCTAACAGAGTCTCAAGATGTTTCTTCTCGTCATTAAGCTTATCCATCTCTGCTTTGATCTTAATCTCTTCAAGTCTTGCCAGCTGACGCAGCTTGGTCTCAAGGATATATTCAACCTGAGCCTCTGACAGACCGAATCTTTCAATCAGCTTGCTCTTAGGATCATCTTCATGACGGATAATCTCAATAACCTCGTCGATATTGAGCATTACCAGCATGAAGCCTTCTAAGAGGTGTAATCTCTTGTTTACAGCTTCAAGACGGTGAGACAGTCTCTTCTTAACTGTTTCGGTTCTGAATACCAGCCACTCATTCAGGATTGTCTTTAGATCCTTAACAGCAGGCTTACCATCCAGACCAAGAATATTGATATTTACTCTGTAGGTGTTCTCAAGTGAGGTTACAGCATACAGATGCTCCATCAGCTCATCGATATTCACACGGTTTGAGCGAGGAGTAATCACAATACGGATAGGATTATTTCTATCTGAGGCATTGGTAATATCAGAAACCAGAGGCAGCTTCTTTTTGCTCATCAGATCGGCAATCTGTTTCTCAACAGTACCGACAGAAATCTGATAAGGAAGAGAGGTAATGATAATCTCGTTCTTCTCTACTGTATAAACAGCACGCTGTCTGATTGTACCTTTACCGGTCTCATAGATCTTTCTTAATTCTTCCTCGGAGTTGGTAATCTCTGCAGCACATGGATAGTCAGGAGCAGGAACAAACTTCATCAGATCAGATACAGATGCATCTGGCTTATCGATCAGATGAACTACCGCATTGGCAATCTCATTGAGGTTATGAGGAGGAATATCTGTAGCCATACCAACAGCAATACCTGTTGTGCCGTTTAAAAGAATGTTTGGCAGTCTTGCAGGCAGATACTTTGGTTCATCTACAGTACCATCAAAATTAGGGATCCAGTCAACGCATCCTGTATTCAGATCCTGAAGCAGAACCTCAGAATAAGGTGCAAGTCTGGACTCGGTATAACGCATTGCAGCGAATGATTTAGGATCTTCAATATCACCCCAGTTACCCTGACCATCAACCAGTGGATATCTGTAGGAGAAAGGCTGAGCCATCAGTACCATAGCTTCATAGCAGGCACTGTCTCCATGTGGATGATATTTACCCAGAACTTCACCGACAGTTCTTGCTGACTTTACATGCTTTGCCTTTGCATTGATGCCAAGCTTAGCCATGGCATACACAATTCTTCTCTGCACAGGTTTCATACCGTCAGCAACAGAAGGCAGAGCACGATCTCTGATTACACTCATGGAGTAATTCAGATATGCATTTTCAGCGAACTGCTGTAAAGGCATCAGTTCGATGCCTTCAAGGCTTAAATTTCGATTTTTTTCTTCTGACATTTAAAATTTTCCACACAACAAACCACGTTGCGTTTATAATTTAGATATATAACTATTCTATTTTAAATTAATACAGCAAATATTTTAAATTTTTTTAAGTGTACTTCGATTTTGGTATGCGTTATGAGATATGTACGATTTTTATCAGCTTTAGCATTAGTTAGCTGTATTTTTTCTTCATCAGCTAAAACTGTTCACGATATTCCTGACACTCTTCTTGCAAGAGCGGTTACTGCATCTATTCCTTATGATGCTCAGTTTGACTATGGCAAACAGGGTAAGTCTGCTGATTTTATCAACTCAATCTATCCTGACTACCAGTCAGCAGTAAGTTCTACAACCAGCAACTCATCCAGAACAGCAAATTTATCATCAAATTCTGTAAATACAGAGAACGTAACTCATTCATCCTCATTCACCAACAATATTGTCGACAGAGTTATCGTAAATAAGAGAGCTCACCAGATGATCCTGATGAAGGATGGACACGAAGTCAGAAAATTCTGGATTGCCCTGTCAGACAGACCAGAGGGTAGGAAGATGTTTGAAGGAGACAGAAGAACTCCTGAAGGCACCTATATCCTTGATTATGTTAAAAGACGTTCAAGCTTCTATAAGGCTTTTCATATCTCCTATCCAAATGCACAGGATATCGAGAACGCCCGCAAATATGACAGAAGACCTGGCGGTATGATTATGGTTCACGGTCAGCCTAATTCTAAGAGAGAGTATCATGATTCCATCCAGAGAACCAACTGGACCAATGGATGTATTGCTCTTTTAAATCCTGATATGGATATCTTCATGTCATTGGTGGATGAAGGTACACCTATAACCATCAATCCTTAATAAAGTATTCTCTTTTCACAGCAAGGCCCACTGGTTTGTGGGCCTTGTCGTTTCTGTTTGCTCACAAATTTCTTTTCTTTACCACAAACAATTCAAGATTCTTTAAAGAAGATCACTTAGATTGCTAATTTATTATGCTTTTTTTTATTTTTTTTGGGGAAATTACTTAAAGATAAAGTTTCGTATCTTTTTAAATTTTAAATTATTAATTTCTTTGTAGCTTATTAGATTTTATCAATTTCTGAATATCGTTATAGTTACCATGTTTAAGATAATGGACACAAAAAGCTTTTTTGTCAATTAATTGTATAATACAGGCGTTTCTAAAAGGGTGGCAGCCAGATATAGCTACTCAAAATAATTAAAATAAAAATAAGATGGTATGTATACTATGAAAAAGTTAATCAAATTCTTTCTTGTTATCTCTTCTTTTATATTTCTATCTTATGCAGATGCAGCTCTTGAAAACACCTGGACTGTAGGTGCGGGTGCAGGCTGGGCACATGCATTTGACCATAAGTTTGCCTCAAACTACTATATTGCACCTAAATACTACTATCCTGAAAATGACAAAGACGGATATGGAATTAAAGCTTTCGGCGAGAGAAATTTCAAAAAGTGGTTCAGTCTTGGTTTAGGATATAACTATATATCAGGACAGCATTTTGCATTTAAGTGCTATGATTGCGGAGTTAGAGAAGCTAATCATACCCAGATCGCTGAATTATATGGAAAATTTGCCTACACATATGATGAAAAGGGGTCAGATGTTTTCTTCAAGGCTGGACCTACCTATAACTGGCATACCTTCCTAGGTGAAACAAGAACCCGTTGGGGTGCAGTAACTGGTATTGGAACTCAGTATGCTTTCACTAAGGCATTTGGCATTCGTTTTGGCTACGATCACTTCTTTAAAACAACACATATGGAACAGCAGAAGTTTACAGATGATAAAATTCGTATTGATCAGGGCCTATTGTATCTGGCATTCCAGTACACCTTTGGCGAAGGACCAAAACCTGTTGTAGTAAAGCCAGTAGCAGCAACCAAGGTTACCAAGCTTCATACATTAAATGCTGATATCCTTTTCCCATTCGATAGCTACAATCTTTCAGATGAAGGCCAGAAAGCTGTTTCAACTGTTATACAGTCAGCTAATGATTTAGAAAATCCTGAGTTTGAAGTTTACGGTTATACAGATCGTATGGGCTCAGATGCCTACAACATGACCTTATCACAGAATCGTGCTGATGTTGTTTCAGAAGAATTTGCTAATAACGGTGTTAAGGTTAAGTCTGCTGAAGGTAAAGGTAAGAATCCTTCTGTTACCGGCAA
>JAGDBH010000377.1 GCA_017959135.1 Succinivibrio sp.
ATGCTGATAAGTGGAGGTCTCGGCGTCGCACTATTTCTGTTCTGCTCAATTATTCTGATTGTAATTCAGAACGGTATTGGTGTCGGTATTGCAGAGCTTTTCGGAGAATCTCCTTTACTGGGAATGGCTGCAGGTTCAATTCCTCTTACCGGAGGACATGGACCATCAGCTGCATTTGGACCTGAACTTCAGAGATATGGTCTGGATGCAGGTCTGACTGTATCTATTGCAGCTGCAACCTTTGGTCTTGTTGCAGGCTCTATCATTGGCGGTCCTGTTGGAGAAAGATTAATAGCCAAGTACCACTGCCATAATGCAGATAACTCAATCTCTAACAGCGATATGGTCGAAGGTGTCCTGACACAGGAAGAAAAGACCATGAGTGAATCTCAGCTCATGGCAGGATGTGCCTATATCATCATCTCCATGGTTCTGGGTAGTTTCATCATCACTGGACTTAAGAATATAGGAGTAATCTTACCTGCCTATATTGGTCCTATGATTATCGCTTCAATTATTCGAAACTATTTTGATCTGAAAGGAAAACACATTCCTATCAGAACCATCAACGTAATAGGCAGTCTTTCACTGCAGTACTTCCTGGCAATGGCTCTTATGACAATGAGACTGTGGGAACTTATTGATCTTGCAATTCCTCTGTTTACTATTCTTATTGTTCAGACCATTGTTATGGCTTTATTTGCCTACTTTGTGACTTTCAGAATTATGGGAAAGGATTACGATGCAGCTGGAATCTGCGTTGGACAGTGCGGATTCGGAATGGGTGCAACACCTAATGCCATGGCAAATATGTCTACCTTTACAGGTGGTAACGGACCATCTCCAAAGGCTTTCTTTGTGGTTCCTATGGTAGGTGCTTTATTTATCGACTTTGTGAACGCGATTATTATTACGATGTTCCTGCAGTTTTTCGGTTAAGCTGTTTTAAGGGTAAAAAAAATCAGGTCAATGACCTGATTTTTTTGTATAAATCGAATACTAATCAAAAGGATTATCTAGATAGATAGTCTGATCTCTTTCAGGACCGGTTGAAAGAATTGCAACCTTAGCGCCTGACAGCTCTTCTAATCTCTTGATATAGTGTTTTGCATTCTCAGGCAGGTCTTCCCACTTGGTAATACCAAAGGTTGATTCCTTCCAGCCTGGCATTGACTCATAAACAGGAGTGATGCCTTCATACTCATGAGCAGATAAAGGTGGTAGCTGGCTGATTGTGCCATCCTTTAACTTGTATGCGGTACAGATCTTGATCTCATCCATTCCATCAAGAACGTCCATCTTCATAAGAGCAAGACCGGTTAATGAGTTGATAGTTACTGCTCTGCGCATTGCAACTGCATCATACCAGCCGGTACGACGAGGTCTGCCGGTAACAGCACCGAACTCAGCACCGCGCTTACGGATACCTTCACCAACTTCATCATTCAGTTCAGTTGGGTATGGACCGCCACCAACACGAGTGGTGTATACCTTAGCAATACCAAGGACATAATCGATGTGAAGCGGACCAGCACCTGAACCGGTTACACAGCCACCGGCAACAGTGTTTGATGAAGTTACATATGGGTATGTACCATAATCAATGTCCAGGAATGTACCCTGAGCACCTTCAAACAGAATCTTCTTATTAGCACGGCGACCGTTATCCAGGATTAGAGATACGTCATCAACCATTGCAAGCAGTCTGTCACGAATACCTTCGATGTATTCTAGAACAGATTCAAAGCTTACTTCTGGCTCATGGTAGTAATTCTTTAACTGGAAGTTTCTGTACTCAAGCAGAGCCTTTAATTTTTCCTTGAAGTTGTCCATGTCATAAAGGTCACCAACCCTTACGCCACGACGGGCAACTTTATCTTCATAGCAAGGTCCGATACCTCTGCCAGTTGTACCGATTGCGCCCTTGCCTCTTAATTTCTCAGAGCCCTTATCAATAGCAGGATGAATAGGAAGAAGCAGAGATGAAGCACCAGAAACCTTGATTCTAGCCTCTACATTCTCTACACCTGCCTTGTTTAATTCTTCAATTTCTTCAAATAATGCACCTGGATTTACAACAACACCTGAGCCGATCAGACATA
>JAGDBH010000378.1 GCA_017959135.1 Succinivibrio sp.
CCCTGTCCATATGATTGAGCATACTGTATCTGGTATTTACGATATTACTCATGCTGCAGGTCTAGCCATTATCAATCCTTCCTGGATGAGATTTGCCATTTCTCATGGTGGAAACCTTGAGAAGTTTGTCCGTTTTGCAACCTTCCTGTTTGATGTAAAGGCTGGAGGGGATAAGGTTAAGACTGCACTTCTGGGAGTTGATGAATACGAAAAATTCCTTAAGAAGATAGGCTGTCCTGTAAGATTCTCTGAGCTTGATATCGATGAGAGCAATTATGAGAAGATTGCAGATGTAACACTTAAGGTTATCCATGACGGAGAAGGAAATCTTCCTGCAAGACCTTCACTGTCTAAAGCAGATATTCTGAATATTCTGAAAAACGCATCGTAGTTCTTTGTGGTAATGCTGTCAGAGTAATAAAAGAGGAGAATTATGATTATTTTTAAGGCGCTAATTAAGCATATTGGAATAATCTTTCTGCTTGTATTTTTTTCTCTGACAGCTTTTTCTGCGGGGCAGGAAATGAACAGATTCTATATCCACGTGAACGGTAAAGTTCTTGTCTGTGAATGTACAGATAACACCTCCAGTAAAGCATTACTTGAGAAACTGAAGATTTCTGATGTTGAAATAGATATGTCTGATTACGGCAGTTTTGAGAAAGTGGGAGAGCTTGGCTTCACTCTTCCTCAGAACAATGAGGCAATCACTACAGCTCCAGGCGATGTAATTCTGTATCTTGGAAAAACCTTTAGTATCTATTATGCACAGAACAGCTGGAATCTTACCCGTATAGGAAAAATTAGTAACCTGAATTCTCATGAAATTAAGGCGGTTCTGGGCAAAAGCGATGTAAAAGTAAGATTGTCTTTAAATGATCATTAGCCGCTCTGGCCTTTTCTAGAAAAAACTGTAAACATCCTGGCTTTAAGCTTCAGGATATGAAGATTTTAGGTAATATGAAAAAAATAATGATAATTGTATTTACCGTCATTGTGGCTCTTGCCGCATATGCTCTATATTTTTTCAACTCTCCTCAGTTTGGTCGCGCACCATCTGGTCAGCGTCTTGAGAGAATAATGAAATCTCCAAACTTTAAGGACGGTGTATTTCAGAACAGAGAACCAATTGTTAATCATTTTGAAGATGGATTACTTGTCAGCTTTTACAAATTCATCTTTGAAAAACGCGATGATCTTCGTCCAAGGCAGAGCATTCCTCATGTAAAAACTGACCTGAAATCACTGGAGAAGAACAGAGATCTCGTAGTGTGGCTTGGTCATTCTTCTTTTCGTTTACAGCTTTCAGGTCATAGATTCCTGGTAGATCCACATTTAAGCGGACATGTTGCACCTGTGTCTTTTCTGATGACTGCCTTTGATGGAAGTAACCCTTATTCTGTAGAGGATCTGCCTGATGACATTGACACTATTCTGCTTTCTCACGATCACTGGGATCATCTGGACTATGCAACAACTGTCTCCTTAAAGGACAGAGTCAAACATGTCGTAACAGGACTTGGCAATGGCG
>JAGDBH010000379.1 GCA_017959135.1 Succinivibrio sp.
GCTCGTCCTGGCTACGGTCTGTATGACAGAGCATTAGGCGCAACCTATCTTCAGGGACTTGAAGAGGCTATCCGTAAAGATAAGGGCATGAATTACCCTGACAATATTAACACCACAGAACAGCCTCTTATCTGGTAGGTACTGTAGATATTACAGCCAGAACAGATGGCTGTAATAATATGTACATAAAGAATGTGCTAAATACAGATTGTTAAAGAACAGTCAGACAGACTAAGGAATTGCATATGAAAGTTACACTAAAGGGAATTGAGCAGGATAGAGCCTCATTTGAGAAGGCAGGTATTGCTCTTCCTTTGTATTCAGTTGCAGAGGTTAAACAAAGAACCATTGAACATCCAATCTGGGTACACATGGGCGCTGGTAATATTTACCATGCCTTTATCGCTTCAGTTCAGCAGGATCTATTAAACAGAAAATTAACTGACAGAGGAATCATCACCTTATCTACCAGAAGCGGTGAAACCAGAGAGAAGATTGAAATCCCTCATGACAATCTGGTCTTAGGTGTAACTTTAATGTCAGATGCTTCAACCAGAATGCAGGTAATAGGCTCTACAGTCTGCGACCTTCTTTTAAACGGTGAAGATGCTGCAGATGAGGATAGGGCATACAGGATGTTTGCCGATAAGTCTCTGCAGATGATGTCATTTACCATTACTGAAAAAGGCTATGCGCTGAAGGGAATTGACGGCTCATTTAATAAATCGGTTGAAGAGGACTTTTCAAACGGACCTCAGAAGGCAAGACATGGAATGTCCATAACCTGTGCTCTTCTGTACAAGCGTTATCTTGCCGGCAGATATCCCATTGCTCTGGTCTCAATGGACAACTGTTCAAACAATGGAACAATCCTAAAGCGTTCTGTTGTGACTATTGCAGAAAAGTGGGTTGAAAACGGCTTCTGCGAAAAAGGCTTTTTAGACTACTTAAATGATGAGTCTGTAGTTGCTTTCCCATGTTCAATGATTGATAAGATCACTCCTCGTCCTGATCCTCAGATCGAAAAGATGCTGGGGGATATTGGTGTTGAGGATATGCAGAGCATTAAGACTTCAAAGGGAACCTACATTGCTCCTTTCGTTAATGCTGAAAATCCACAGTATCTTGTTATTGAAGACCGTTTCCCTAACGGCAGACCACCTCTTGAGAAGGCAGGAGTTCTCTTTACCACCAAAAAAGGTGTTGAGCTGTGTGAACGCATGAAGGTAACAACCTGTCTGAACCCTCTTCATACCGCTCTGGCTGTATATGGCTGTGTTCTTGGCTATAACAAGATCTCAGATGAGATGGATGACAAAGACCTTGTTTCTCTGATTAGAAAGCTTGGTTACAACGAGGGACTTAAGGTTGTTGAAGACCCTAAGATTTTAAATCCTAAGGAATTCCTCTCAGAAGTAATCGATGAACGTCTTGTAAATCCAGCTTTACCAGATACCCCTCAGCGTATTGCAACTGATACCTCCCAGAAGGTTCCAGTTCGTTTTGGCGAAACTTTAAAGAGCTATAAGCGTCTTGGCCTTGATACATCAAAGCTTGTTGCTCTGCCTCTGGCAATTGCCGGCTGGCTTCGCTACCTGCTTGGTGTTGATGATAACGGTGAGAAGTTTGTGCTATCTGACGATCCTCAGCTTGATAATCTGAGAAAGTCTCTTGAAGGTGTAAATCTTGGAACATCATCAGATATAAGTTCAAAACTTCGTCCAATTCTCTCAAATGAAGTTATCTTCGGTGTAGATCTTTACTCTGCTGGTGTAGGAGAGAGAGTAGAGGATTTCTTCAGAGAAGAGATTGCATCTAAAGGAGCAGTTCGAAAGACGTTACAGAAGTATCTGAATTAGATACAAAAAACTACGTCGGTAGCTATTTGTTTTTCCTAATGTTATTTCCTTACCTAACCTTTAAGGAACCTCTCTTTCTGTTACCTCTAATGGAAAGAGAGCTTTTTTCTGAACTATAGGAAAATGTTTCTTACTCTGTTTTCTTTACTTCTTGTCTAATGATTATGTGAAAAATTCTGAATCAGTAACAGGTGCAGAAAAGCTTAAGGATATAAGGCGAAAAATTAATTTCAGTATTTTGACTGAATTCAGAGTTATTTTTTGAAAAAAGAGCGAAGATATAAATAAAAAAAAGAAGAAATGGATAACCAAAAATAATAACAGTCCATTTTCATAATAAGGAGTTAAAAATGTCAACCTCAGAAAAGAATAGAGCCAGTGAAACTGCAGGTAACGTTTCAGTAACCAGAAAGATACCATTACGGGTAATGTGGCTGCTTGAACTGGCTTTTTTAATTGTTCTATGGAAATTTGCCGCAGATAAAGGTCTTTTCCTGCCAATCTTTCTTGTTACTGTTCTTGGAATCTTTCTA
>JAGDBH010000380.1 GCA_017959135.1 Succinivibrio sp.
GAACTTCTAAATTAGGGGGTACTAGGAACAGGCTTTTTCCTCCTAACTCATTTTTCTCTGATCTGACAGACAGATAACCGGTCTGATAAAGAAGACTTACAGGGGTAACATCAAAGTAATCATAGAATTCACTAAGCGTATTTGGTCCACATTTTGTTTTCAGTAAGGTCTGCAGTGGAGCATTTTTTATATTCTTTATGTATGTGGCAATTAGTGTTGGATAGGCACCTCCTGTCTCATACCAGAAATTTCTGAATCCATTTTTAGGTGCCGTTAAAAAGTTTAATACTGACCATGGATTATATAGTGTAGCAGCATTATCCACATGGAATCTGTAGCCGTCATAATGAGCTTTAATCTGTGAATAACACTCATCTTTTGTGATATCAAGAGTATTTGCTGCATTCTCAACATATTCATCAAAGTACTGATGCATGTCCTCATCGGTATATCCGAGTAATGGAGCAAAATCACTTTCAAGCCCTAAATCTCTAATATTGTTAAGCTGAGAAAAAACTGAAGTTTTTGCAAAACGACCTACACCGGTAATGAAGATAAATCTCAAATCTCCTGAAACAGATTTGATTGCCCCAAATAAAACCTGAAGAAAATCTCTGTATTCTTCGAATAGTTTCTTTCTACCCAGTGTATGTGTAAGTGGATAATCATATTCATCAATTAGAAGAACCATATTACCTGGTTCTGATTTTATAATTGTCTGTAAATTAAGTCCGGCAATTCTTTTTTCATAATTGTCTGGTAACGATATCCCATATAGCTTTGCGTAATCAGAAAGTATGTAATTCAGCTGAATGTTAAAACTGGATGCATTGTTTGCAGGAAGAGATGAAAAATCCAGATGGATTACTTTGTAGGTCTTACCTTTTTCCTTTTCAGTCCATAGCTTTTCAATCTTAAGTCCTTTGAAGAACTCGGTTCCATGAGAGAAAAGAGATTCAAGTGTTGATACCAGCAGAGACTTTCCAAATCTGCGTGGTCTTGATAGAAAATTTGGTTTATCAAAACGAGCGAATTCAAAGATCAGATCAGAGTGATCAACATAAATCTGATTATTTTTACGTAAATCTTCAAATTTATTCTTTGCCGCAGGGAGTTTTTCTAAATCAACCATTTTTCTATTTCTCTTAGGAGAATTGCTTTATTAAGACCTGTTAACAGGTTATATTTTAGCACATAAGCAAACTTTCACATATGGCATTCAATCGCAAAATAATCATTATTTGTTTTGTATTTCAAGATATTATGCATAAGTACTGACAGTCTTTTTCTGAGTTGTTTACAGATTATTTCAGTTGTACAGATTGTGTTATAATCTCACGTCTTTTCTGTATATGTATTTATGAGCAAAAGTAACCTATGACCAAAGATAGAATTATCCCAGATAAATCAAGAAGAGCTCCTAAAAGAGATATTGATGGTGTATTCCTTTTGGATAAACCTACAGGAATCAGTTCAGCTTTAGCGCTAACTAAAGTTCGCGGTATCTTCAGAGCAAACAAAGCTGGTCATACAGGTTCACTTGATCCTCTGGCATCAGGTCTGCTACCTGTCTGTTTAGGTCAGGCAGCAAAATTCTCATCCTATTTTCTTGAAGGTTCAAAAAAGTATATTGCTACAGGAAAACTGGGCATAGTAACAGATTCTGGTGATGCTGAAGGTAATGTTGTAGAAGAGCATGAGATTGGTGATGCCTTGGCAAATCTTGATGAGGCTATCAGAAAGTTTGTCGGAGATATTACCCAGGTGCCTCCAATCTACTCAGCTATTAAGGTTGATGGAAAGCCTTTGTATAAATACGCAAGAGCTGGCAAGACTGTCGAAGTTCCAAGCCGAGAGGTTACTGTCTTCTATATTAAGCTATTAGATACTACTGAAGACTCTTTTACAATTGAAGTCTACTGCTCAAAAGGCACCTATATTAGAACTCTGGTATCAGATATCGGCTCTGAGCTTGGCTGCGGTGCTCATGTAACCATGTTAAGACGAATCGAGGTTGATGGTCTTCCAAAAGGGGAGATGCATACTTTAGATTCCCTGCAGAAACTTGCTGATGCACGTGAAGATTTCACTGATTTTAAGGATATGGATGCAATGCTGATTCCTATTGATGAGGCAATGAACTATCTTCCAAGAATCGATATTCCTTATGATATGGCTGTACTTCTATGTCAGGGACAGCGACAGGATAATCTTTCAGACTGTAAATTTACAGACTGTGATATCAGCTACAAGGATACTGTTCAGATTAGAACCAATGACATGTTTATTGGTGTTGGTCATATTCAGAATGGCACTCTAATCTCAGACAGAATGATGTCTGATCCTCTTCATACGAATAAAGGCCTGTACAAATAACAAAATTTGGGAATGAAGGTAGTATATATTTCTCTGTTTCCTTATAATGAAGTGTTAGTTTTAAGGGGATAGAGACACTATGTCATTTCTTGATAAAGTCTGGTACAAAAAATTAGGAGTTTTAAATGCTCCTGTTATCCTTCCTCTTCTTCCTTTATCTGCCGTTTTTTCTCTGATTACAAAGATAAGACGTGAAAGATATAAATCCCACAAGAAATTCTCTTTAAGAGTAAAGCCTGTAGTAATTGTGGTTGGTGGAATTGCAGTTGGCGGTACAGGCAAGACACCTCTTTGTATATCCTTACTGCAGCGATTAAGTGATTTAGGCTATACCGTTGGACTGTTATCCCGCGGCTATAAAGGAAAGTCAAAAGAATACCCTCTGGTTGTAACAACCGCTTCAAACGTTGAAGAAACTGGAGATGAGCCTCTTCTAATCAAATTAAGTGTTAAGGAGAAAGCAACAGTTGTTGTTGATCCTAACCGAGAGAGAGGCGCTCAGTATCTTGAAAAGCTTGGAGTGGATGTCATTGTTACCGATGATGGACTGCAGCACTATGCTCTGGAACGAGATATTGAGATTATTGTAATTGATGCTCAGAGAATGCTTGGCAATGGTTTTCTGCTGCCGGCAGGTCCTTTACGTGAAGGTGAATGGCGACTTAATTCTGCCGATATCGTTGTAACCAATGGAAATCCAGCTGAGCCTAAGAAAAACTATCAGTCTATGCATCTGGTTCCATCTCCTGCAGTTTCAATTGAATCTTTCTGTTCTAATCAGGGATATCATGATTATCTGCAGAAGGGCACAAAGGTTGTGGCTCTGGCCGGAATCGGCAATCC
>JAGDBH010000381.1 GCA_017959135.1 Succinivibrio sp.
CTGTCCACGCATCTTCTCTGAAATAGAGAGACCTGCTGCATCATCGCCTGCACGATTGATTCTGTAACCACTTGATAACTTCTCTGTTGACTTTGCTAAACTTGTGTTTGTTGCGCCAAGCTGTCTGTTTGTGTTGAGCGCTGCCATGTTGTGTTGTACTATCATAATTTTTCCTCCTTGAATGTGTAGTGGCATCCTTGCCACAAATTTTTAATAGTGTTTTTTGACCTTCTGAGCCGTACTCTCTTCCAGCCAGGGTACCGAAGTGACTCTCCGGTAAGTTTGAAGTAAAATGCTTTTTGCTTTACTCACTCTTTATATCGACAGGTTCGTAAGATTTCTTAACCCACTGACAGATATTTTTTTTATTTTTTTCTTTTCTTGTTCTGTAAGCTAGTCTTTCTTGCTTACATACTCTATATCGGACAATTCCGAGGATTACTTAACCCCTTTTTTACAAAAATTTCACTTTTTTCTATCCAGAAAGTACGAGTCACCTTCCTGATGGCGGTTAGTCATATTTTTATAATACGCAGCAGCCGTCTTCGAGCTGGTCCTGAAGTCCTTCACTTTCTGACGTCCCTGAGAGAGCCTGATTGCCAGCTTCGTCCTGTTCTTTTCTTCTAATGCCTGAAGTTCCACAGATAGATCTGTCTGACGCTTTATGTAATCTTTCGCTTTTCCTATCTCTCCGGAATAGTCAGATCCGTTTGATGTAAGCGTTTCCTTTACCTTACTATAAACATCCATAAAGCCGTCATCAAGTTTGGCAAGCTCATCCAGCATTTTCTGCTTCTCATCTATAGTAGCGTCGAATGCATCAGCATCGAAGTCATCTTTTCAAGAATGCCTGCCTGCTTCAGCGTCTCCGTTTTAAGGTTCAGTAAAAGCTCTTCCTTTTTCTTTAATGAATCCAGAAGGATATTCATATATGTTACTATTTCGTCATCTCTCATTGATAGTCTCCCTGTCCTTGTTTTGCCATCATGCCATAAAAAGCAGATAGAAGACTCATCTATCACATAGCTGCTGTCTTAGGAGAACCTGCGCTGACATATCTGATCTGAGAACCGCCTGCTGAAGGAGCACGGTTGAGCCTCATAACCTCTTTCCAGGTATCACGCATTTCACGTATATACTTTAAAGCATCCTCAAGGATTTCAGCATCCTTCTTTATGTTGGCTTCTACAAGCCTTCTATATATATAATCATATACTCTGTCAAAGTCCTGAGCTACAGGATACTTGAAGTCAAGTGTACATCTGAACTCGGTGATGATCTTCTGAGCCTTGATTATATTTGTATTAGCTTTCTCTATTTCCTTCTTCTCTATAGCTCCAAGTGCTATGTTACAGAACTTGATAGCTCCATCATAAAGCATGAGCGTAAGCTCAGCGGGTGATGCTGTCTGGATCGAATTGCTCTTATATACATTTGCCATAGCTGCTGTCATCTCTATACCTCTCAACTTTCCTCGCTCATACAAGCGATTGTACTCTTTCTTTTGCCCTACGCTAGA
>JAGDBH010000045.1 GCA_017959135.1 Succinivibrio sp.
AGAACCCAAATCTTAGATATGTTCAGGGGTCATTTCATGACAGTCACGGCTATTTTTTTCTGATCGCAAAATATGAACTTATGGCAGGACAGTACGATGCACTTGTTAATTCTGACAAGTGTGACACTCTGAAACTAAATAAGCTTTCAAGACTTCCTGCTGTAAAGATTTCCTATTTTGATGCCATGAATGCGGCTCATGCCTATTCGCTGTTTTTACAGCAGTCCAAGGATAGCTTTAAGTCTGAGAATAACACTGTTGCCTATGCAAGACTTGCATCAGATGATGAATGGGAGTTTGCAGCCCGTGGCGGTAATGCTGTAACCCAGAGTCAGTTTGAGGCAAATCTGCCTCCAATGGAGATCGATGATTTATCCTTATATGCCTGGTTTGATGGACCTATGAGCGCGAATGGAAAACTTCAGCTTGCAGGTCTTAAAAAGCCTAATCCACTGGGAATCCACGATATGCTCGGTAATGCTCAGGAGATGACTCTTGAGCCATTCAAGGCTGTCAGAACCGGAAGACTTCTTGGTTTATCTGGCGGTATCTGTGTTCGTGGAGGAAGCTATCTTACACCGAAGGATTCTCTGAGCAGCTCTGCTCGTACAGAAAAGCCTCTTTATATAAACGGCAATGATGTGGTTGCCAATGATACCTCCACAAGATTTGTTCTCTCTGTTCCTGTAGCACAGAATACAGACGAGGTTAAAAAGCTTAACTCTGATGTCGAATCTTTAGGTGATCATGATGAGAGCGAGGATAACAATGTGCTTGTCTCTGCAAAGCAGCGCATTGAAAAATATGAGGCAGAAAACAAAAAGGCACAGGAGAACTTCAAAAAAGAAACAGATGCCTTAAAGGAACAGAATTCATCCTTGAATGAGCTGAACTCAAATCTTGAGAAAAAGAGTGAAAAGCTACAGAAGTTAAATGACAGTCT
The DNA here is from genome assembly GCA_017959135.1 of Succinivibrio sp. Classification (GTDB taxonomy): domain Bacteria; phylum Pseudomonadota; class Gammaproteobacteria; order Enterobacterales; family Succinivibrionaceae; genus Succinivibrio. Next base: position 944 of record JAGDBH010000045.1, read on the forward strand.
TTTATCTCTGAATGACAAGCTTAACCATTCGAATTCAGAGCTGCTCATTGAGCTTAAGGATCTTAAGGATAAGATTACCACTGCTAATGCTCAGGCTGAATCCATGAAAGAGGTTGCTGTTGCAGCCAACCTTCGTTTAGGCGGATTCTTGTGCAAGACCGTGAATGATGGTGCTAATACTCTAAATTACTATCAGAATCTTTTAAAGGTTGTGAAAAAGCAGTGTGAGTCTTCAAAGGATCGCTGCAAGAATCTTGATTCGGTTAACTCAAATATCGCCTTGAACGAGGCTTCTTTAAAGGAGCTGTTAACCTATTATGGTGATACCATGGCCAATGCCCGTATGAACTACAGTATGGGCGTTTTCAAATCTCAGCTTAAGAATGCAAAAGAGGCTTTTGGTTCAAATTCACGATATGACACTTATGTAGACACCTACTATCGTCATCTTGATGGCTATAAGAAGCTATCCAAGGATTCATCCAAAAACCATAAGCTTTGGACAGATGAATGCAGCAAGGTAGGAAAAGGACAGAAATAAATGCTAAGAATTTACAGATGCGGTAAACAGGAGGTTTCACCTCAGGTTCTAGCCTATGCACCTCATGCTGCAATGTGGGATAGAGAAATTGAAATGCAGCTTGGTCAGGAATACTCTGCAATCCTGGCTCAGCCTGTAATTGACGGTGATTATGTAAACTTCCTGACACCAAAGAGCGGTGAACAGATCGAGGTGGATTCCTCAAATCGAAATCAGTTCTCCAAAGCATCTGAGCTTTTAGAAAGACGCAAGGAACATGTCTACAGTTTTCTTACATCAGGAAAACCTTTAATCAACAAGACACTTGAATCATCACGAGCAGATTATGCCTATGCTGTTGCTCATGCTGAGAAGTTTTTCGTACTGCAGAATGAAATCCCTGTAGCTGTTGGAGCTTCCTTAAGTGCCAAGCCAGCCTGGATTGCTCCGATACCTGTAGCAGCTGTTCCTCCAAAAAAGGGATGCCTGCTGCCATTTTTGCTGTTACT
>JAGDBH010000046.1 GCA_017959135.1 Succinivibrio sp.
TGTTCATTATTATGCTGATACTGCTTGGATTTGGTATTTACGGATTAAAGAAGAAAGATGATCCTACCAAAGAAACCTTAAACAGACTTATCAAACCTTAGACAGAACAATGCATACTCTCTGAGACATACAGTTCTCAGAGAGTCTATCTTGAAATCAATTCACTACCTACTAAAGATTAACCGAATCTACCTGAACCAGTTTTTCTTATCAGAACAACTGAGAATCCAAGTAACACCATACAGCCTAGAATACTTAGAATGTATCGCCACATTGGAAGAGGCTTAGTTGCATTGCTGTATGTATTAATAAAATCACCGATGTAGCATCCGCGAGGAGAACAGTTTACAGTTCTTCCCATTTCACCCTGTGTATACCAGATATGCTTAGGGAATTTTGTATAGGCATTGTACTTTGAGAGCATACCGTTGGCCTGTCTTACGAAATTATTCATAAAATCAAGCAAGGCCTTTGGATCAGAGGAATAGCGTTTTATATCATTGTATGAAATACCTGGCTCAAAGTTTACAACTCCGTCAGGAACAAATAGGGATCCATCAAACTTTATGGTATCCAGAAGAGAGCCATTCTTATCGGCATCAATACAGATAACAGATTTACTTGAAATTGAAGCCTTTTCTTTAACAATAAAGGTCTGAGAACCACCGTCAGTCAGATCAAGCTGACCACCACGGTTCAAATCCAGAATCTCAACAACCGAAGGCTTAGCTCCCACCTTAGGATGAATAAATACTGAAGAATCCTTTATGTAAAGCCGGTTAACATTAATAGAACCTTCAATATCACTCATACCGCCGTAACTCAGAAGGTTAATGGTCTTGCCGGTAATACTTCCTGCAATCTGAATGTGAGATTTGCTATCAGAAACAAGATTATCTGAAGAAAATTCCTTAACTTTGTTTTTCTTCTTGATACCAAGATTGATATTGGTTGAAAGTTTCTTAACCAATGAAGGAATATCAGGATTCTCTCCATATACTGAATCAAACTGAAGCCTTCCTGCTAACAGTTTTGCATCATATGGCTTTGAATATAGAGACTTTTCATCTGGCGATACATAGTAATTCCAGTTGGAAACAATATCACCAACAACTCTTGCCTTATCAGTAAAATTGATATCCTTAACATGAGCTGTATCATCAATGTATATAGAATATTTCTTTCCGGTAACCTTACCTGAAATAGTGAGAGATGATACAAGAGGTCCTCTGATTATATTAGGAGCATTGTAGGATTCCGCCTGGTCCTTAGTTAAGTTTCTTCTGGTATAGTCGTAAGTACGAACTCTTCTATAGGAGCCACGATATTCTTTAAGATCAGACAGAACATTGGAACCAAAATCAAAGCTTAAAGCAATACCATCCTTTCCATTGGCCTCCACTTCACCACTGATATCAATACTATTGTCACGTCCGTATGTTACAGCGATACCGGTTGAAGAATCACCATTTTCAACAACAGAGGTAGTCTTAGGAATTAAGAGTGTATTTCTTGAACCGTCAATTCTGATACCAATACTGCCGAAACCTTTGCTTGCAATAATTGCAGACTGGATTACATCATTATAGCTTCCATATATGTGAGTACCTGTTGATAAAGGAATGATAGAAGCCTTATCCTGACTGAATGGTCTGACCTCACCGTTTGATGCGGTAAATGGTCTGGTAATTTTATAATCGCCCCTATGCTCAGGAGTACCGGAATTATAAATTGATGTTCCAAAGAAATCTTTTACGTTGATGTTGTAACCGATATCCTTAAACAGCTCCATCTCTGCCTGATTATAAAAACCATAATTAATAAACGAGGAGCCCGACAAAATACTGTTTCTTAAATTAAGTTTAGGCACACCGCTCTTTGTAAAGTGAATGCTAAATCTGCCTGTTTTCTCAAAGTCCTCACGAGTCTTTGCTCTTTTTCCAAGAGACAGCAGGTTTTCTGTGTTTACACCAACAAATTTAAAGTGACAGGATGAATAGGAATCATAATCACAGGTCTTCTGGATATCAGAAAACTTTACCTTGTCAGTTACAAAATTATTATTGCTGATTATATGATAGTCAAAGGTGGAAAGCGGATTTCTGAAACCTTCCTGATTATGGTTTGAATAAACTCCAATCAGAGAGGCAAAAGTCAAAAAAAGCTTGTGTGACAGAGATTCTTTGATTCCATTTTCTGGAATCAGCTTGATTCTGTTTTTTGAGCTGAATAAACCAATATCCTTATTGTAGTTAATCTCAACAAGACCATAGTCATCTTGATTATTTATAACACAGAGATTCTTGAGTTTTGATTCAAAATACCCCATGCCTGAGCACAGATTTGAAGCATCATAACGATGATCAAAGGCTCTGGATGATCTATCAGGATCGGTACTTGCTACAAATGGTACATTAAAAGGCTTAGTATCCGGAACGTAATTTCTAAAGAGGAAAGTTAAAATGGATGATGCGTTTATCCATGTATATTTTGAAGATGAAAACTCCAGTTCTCCTATTTGAGAAGGAACATCTACCCCTCTAGCTCTTCTTGAAAATAAATCTCTGATTTCACTTTCGTCAGTTACAACATAAGGTTTAAACAGAGAATTTCTGCTCGTAAAAATCTTATCTGACTCTTTTAGGTCAGTGAAAAGTCTGTGTATATCGTGATGGTAATAATGACCAGAGAATTGGTCGAAATTTTTTGAAGAGTCAGTACTAGCTAAGGCCTGATGCTGGCACATCAGACCTGATAAAACTATTGCAATTACAGTTTTAACATCAAACACTTAAATCTCTAAAATTCAACTGGATTTAGCAAAACAGGTCTGCCGGTTCTTTCATGAAGAGCTCTCTGCAGAATATCCTGATCAATACGAGGATCCTTAAAGAATTCTAGTTGAGACTTTGTAAATGAGAAAGGAACATTTGCATCAAAATTGTCAAATTCAGACTGACTTCTCGATAATGGCTGGTGAACCTCAATATAAAGATCACCATTTGGCTCTTCTGCAATCTTGATTGGCTCGTTAATAAACTGAACTCTGGTACCTACAGCAACCTTGTGGAATAACTCCTCGTTATCCTCGTTACGTAAACGAACACAACCGTGACTTACACGCAGACCAATACCGAAATCAGCATTTGTACCATGAATAGCGTAAAGCTTGCCTACATACATTGCATACAGGCCCATTGGGTTATCTGGACCAGCTGGCACTACAGGAGGCAGATATTCACCTTCAGCAGCATATTCAGCACGCATTGCAGCTGTTGGAGTCCAGGTTGGACCTGCTTTTTTTCGCTCAACCTTTGTAGTCCAGGCTAAAGGAGTGCCTTTGCCGATCTGACCGATACCGATAGGATAAACTTCTACTCTGCCCTTGTTGTAATAGTACAGACGCATTTCGGCAGAATTAACAATAATGCCCTCATGAACTGTATCAGGAAGGATCAGTTTTGTTGGAACAACAAGATTCAGACCTTTCAGAGGAACAATAGGATCAACCTCAGGATTGGCCTCAATCATATTGGAAAGACCTAAATGATACTCAGCAGCAACATATTCAAGGGTAGTAATTCCGTTAGGATCAATCTGATAGATTTTCTCCTCACCTACTACTCGGTTACCATTAAGATTGTATACGTTGGTTGCATTTGCAGCTGTAACAGTGGAAAAAAGAGCTAAAGCTAAAGCTAATTTCTTAAACATGATTGTCTCATTATTAATCAGTTTTAAAAATTTACTAAAACTGAATTAAATTATCGCCAGTAAAATAACGCAATGTTAAAAACGGTTTGGCACTATATATACTCGGTACCGCGATGCAATTTTAACACAGATCAAACTTTCGGACTATTGTTAGATTATTCGAAAAAATATGTTTCTTTAAAAAAATTGTATATAATCTACCCGGAATTTATAACGATATTCATTAATAAATATTACAGGGAAGCTTTTTACAAATTGTCTAAAACAGGAATGATTGTTGAATTTGTGGTTCTGGCAATATGGTTCTGGGCCTTTCTATGGGCTTACTCCCACTATAACTACAAAGTTAACCCAAAAACAAAATTCAAAAAGACATTCTACAGAGATCTGCTTTTGGCAATTACCCTGCTGCTACCTGTTATTCTTATTCTTTTCTAGCACTAGTCTTTCACCATAATAGAACACCTTTCTTATATACAAAGTAGCAAATCACAGCCTCAAAACAGCCTTTCCCATAAACTTAATTTGAATTTTTTTCTAGGGCATACGTCAAAATCCGGCATAAATGTGGCAAAATATATGATTATTTTTAATTTGAACAGATTTTAAATTTTAACTTGGAGCACTTAGTCCATGGCTGACAATAAAGTTGCCTACAATCCTCAGGAAATTGAGCCTGAAGTACAGAAATACTGGGAAGATCATCAGACTTTCCACGCAACAGAAGATAAAAACAAAGAGAAATACTACTGCCTTGTTATGTTCCCTTATCCATCAGGCAGATTACATTTAGGTCATGTTAGAAACTATGCTCTAGGTGACGTTATTGCAAGATTTAACCGCTTATTAGGTAAAAACGTTCTTGCACCTATCGGCTGGGACGCATTCGGTCTTCCTGCAGAAAATGCTGCTATCAAAAACAACAAGCAGCCAGGTGACTGGACCTATGAAAACATTTCTTACATGAAGGGTCAGTTAAAGTCACTGGGTCTTTCATATGACTGGGCTCGTGAAGTTGCAACCTGCAGACCTGAATACTACAAGTGGGAGCAGAAGTTCTTCGGTGAGCTTTACAAGAAAGGTCTTGTATACAAGAAGGTTTCTTCAGTTAACTGGTGTCCAGTTGACAACACCGTTCTTGCTAACGAACAGGTTGAAGACGGCTGCTGCTGGAGATGCGGTGCTAAGGTAGAGATTAAGGAAATTCCTCAGTGGTACCTGAAGATCACTGCATATGCAGAAGAGCTTTTAAATGATTTAGATAAGCTTGATGGATGGCCAGAGCGTGTTCGCACCATGCAGAAGAACTGGATCGGCCGTTCTGAAGGTCTGAATATCACTTTCAAGGTTGACGGCAGTGATGATACCTTTACTGTATATACCACCCGTCCAGATACCTTCATGGGTATTACCTATATTTCAATTTCTGCTAACCACCCACTGGTTAAGAAGTGCTGTGAAACCAATCCAGAGCTTGAAGCTTTCTGTCAGGAATGCCGCACTCAGAAATTTGCAGAAGCAGATCTTGCCACCATGGAAAAGAAAGGCATGGCAACAGGTCTGTATGCTATTCATCCTATTACAGGAAGAAAGGTACCTATCTATGTTGCTAACTTCGTTATCATGGATTACGGTACTGGTGCTGTTATGTCTGTACCAGGTCACGATCAGCGTGATTATGAGTTCGCTAAGAAATACGGTATTGAGATTATCCCTGTAATCAAAGAGTCAAAGGAATCAGGAGATCCTGATCTGTCAGAGCACGCTTTCGTTGAACACGGTATTGCCTGCCACTCTGGTGAATTTGACGGCATGAACTTTGAAGAGGCATTCAAGGCAATTGCTGACAAGCTAGAGAGCATGGGCTGTGCAGAACGCAAGGTTAACTACAGACTGCGTGACTGGGGTATTTCACGTCAGCGTTACTGGGGTGCACCTATTCCAATGCTGACCATTGATGAGACTGGTGAAGTTGTTCCTGAGAAGGATGAGAATCTGCCAGTTGAACTGCCATATGACGTAAAGATTAACGGTGTAATTTCTCCTCTGAAGACTGATGAGAAATGGTACAAGACTACCTATGAAGGAAAGAGTGCTACTCGTGAAACCGATACCTTCGATACCTTCATGGAATCATCATGGTACTTTGCAAGATACTGTTCACCACGTGATGAAAAGGAAATGTTCGACAAGGATGCAGCTAACTACTGGCTGCCAGTTGATCAGTACATCGGTGGTATTGAGCACGCTGTTCTACATCTGCTGTACTCACGCTTCTTCTTCAAGCTTCTAAGAGATGCAGGTATGGTTAAGTATGACGAGCCATTCAAGCGCCTGCTATGTCAGGGTATGGTTCTGGCTGACGCATACTACTATCTGGATGATAAGGGTGTTAAGAACTGGGTAAATCCTCTTGATGCATTCCCTACCCGCGATGAAAAGGGTAATATCATCTCTGCAGTTGACAAGGAAGGTCACCAGCTGCACCACGAAGGCATGATTAAGATGTCTAAGTCAAAGGCTAACGGTATCGATCCTGAGTACATGGTTAAGATGTACGGTGCTGATACAGTTCGTCTGTTCATGCTGTTCGCTTCTCCTGCAGAACTGACTCTTGAGTGGAGACAGTCAGGTGTTGAAGGTTCACAGAGATTCCTGCGTAAGCTATGGTCACAGGTACAGGATCTTGTTAATGCAGGTGCTAAGCCAGCACTTGATAAGAGCAAGCTGACCCCTGAACTGAAGAAGCTAAGACATGAACTTCACGTTACAATTGAGAAGGTTACCGATGATATCGGCCGCAGACAGACCTTCAATACTGCAATCGCTGCTATCATGGAGTTACTGAACCTTGCTAACAAGTGCACAGGAACAGATGAAGCTTCTCTTGCAGTTCGTTATGAAGTATATAATAACGTTATTATCATGCTTTACCCAATCGTTCCTCATATCTGCTTCAAGTTATGGTCAATGCTTGGCAATACTACCGAGATCGATACTGAGACCTGGCCTGTTGCTGACAAGGATGCTCTGAAAGAGGACGAGATTACTGTTGTTGTTCAGATCAACGGTAAGGTTCGTGCAAAGATCAGCATCAATCCTAATGAGGATGAAGAGTCTGTTATTGCAAAGGCAAAAGCAGCTCCAGAAACTCAGAAATTTACTGAGGGTAAAGAAATCAAGAAGACTATCTACGTTAAGGGTAGATTAGTTAATATTGTTGCTGTCTAACAACTAAGGAAGTAATAGATGAGATTTAAGGTCTTTGCTGTTGGAGTAATGCTATTGGGTCTTAGTGCCTGTGGTTTTCATATTCCTAATCAAAACAGACTTGGATCGAGTCTTACTGAAATAGATGTTACAGGAGCATATCACAACCAGTTCTACAAGATGGTTGTGCAGAAACTTCAGGTTAGAGGTGTAAAAGTAAACTATCAGGGAACAGCTAATCGTGACTTTAAGGGCCGCGATAATGTTCCTACTCTTGAAATTGCAGCTCCTCAGGTAAGTTTACCAATCGTATCTATTAATGCTTTTGGTTCAGCAAAGGAATACAACATGGTGGTTACAACCTCCGCCATTCTGAAAGTTCCTAACCATAGTAAGCCAATTATTATCAGAAACGGTATCAGCAGACTTACTCTGAATAAAGGTGATAACTCTCTTGCAAGTGCCAATGAGAGAAGAATCCTGCTAGAGGAAAGTCTTGACGAGCTGTCTGACCAGATGATCAGAAGAATCAACTATCTGGGCAAACAGTCTGATCCTGATTCATCAAAAGCAACTCCAGCTCAGCTGGTTCTTGCAAGAGATGAGGATAACAACGAGGTTTACATTGATAATTCTCCTTCCATGACACTGCTTGATGCTCTTAAGGCCCAGCAGGCTCAGGAAGTAATTGATTCAGATTCCGTTGCTCTATCAGAGCTTAATAATGGTCTTAGAGTTCTGAATCCAGAGAAGAAATATGAACTGCCAAAGACCAAGATTAAGATGGTAAATGAGGCTCCTGATGATTTAACCGAGGAAGGATTCATCAAAAAGGGATCTTCTTCAAAATAAGAGCTTTCACTTTTTCAGATCTTTTCGAAAGTCAGCTTAATGCTGACTTTTGTTTTCAAAGTTTCTGCTAAAATCTCCTCTAAACGAAGAGTCAGTTAATCAGGATTATTTCAACGGATTAGATATGGCATTAGCACCGGTATACGTTATTTCAAGTGATGAGCCTTTCTTAAAGAACGAAAAGAGTTCAATGTTGATTCAGATGGCAAGAAAAGAGCTACCTGACGCTGAATTCATGCTTTTCACCAATAACGACTTCTCATCAGGTGCAACCGCTAATCTCGCAAGACTTGAAAACGAACTTATCGATCCTGGTCTTTTCGGTGGAGACCGCATCATCAAGATTTATCTTGATTCAATCAACTCAACCACAGTACAGGTTCTACAGCTTTTAGCCAAAAGATCTCGCCCGGGTGTTGTTACAGTTGTTGAA
>JAGDBH010000047.1 GCA_017959135.1 Succinivibrio sp.
CTTTGAACCAGAACTCATTTCTAGCTGCCATAATAATTTCGCCAGCCTTCTTCTCGTCCAGACCTTCGATATCAGTTAAGTCATCTGTAGCCTGCTCAGCTAAATCTTCACCGGTCTTGATGCCGTGAGCTACCAGCTTAGTTGCAAGCTCCTCGTCAATACCTTCTAGTGCAGATAACTGCTTGATACCTTCGGCATTTTCAGCCTTCTCTTTTGATTCCAAAGCTTCTCTTGCAACGTTCTGTAACTCTGAAGCGGTTTCTTCATCCATACCATCAATTTCTAAAAGCTCTGATGGATCAACATAAGCAACTTCTTCTAGGTTAGTAAAGCCTGCATCTGCAAGTGCTCTTGCAAAATCGTCATCAACATTCAGGTTATCAGTGAAATTCTTTACAATCTTACCGACTTCTTCCTGAAGATTTGACTCAAGCTCATTTTCAGTCATAACCTTTAGATCCCAGCCTAGAAGCTGAGAAGCCAATCTAACATTCTGACCGTTTCTGCCAATTGCTAAAGCAAGATTCTGCTCTTCAACAGCAATGCAGATGGTGTGGTCTTCTTCATTGATGATAATTCTAGAAACTTCTGCAGGTTCCATGGTATTGGTTACATACTGAGCTAGATTCTCATCATATAAAACAACGTCAATCTTTTCGCCTGACAGCTCGTTTGATACAGCGGTAACACGAGCTCCTCTCATGCCGATACATGCGCCTCTTGGATCAATACGCTTATCCTTTGAACGCACAGCAATCTTTGCACGAGAACCAGGGTCACGAGCGACACCCATAATCTCAATTACATCCTCGCCAATCTCTGGAACTTCAATTCTGAATAATTCCTTTAAGAAATCAGGTGATGTTCTTGAACAGATAATCTGTGGACCACGATTTGCCTCTGACTTGATTTCCTGTAGAAGAACCTTTACACGGTCACCTCTACCATAAGTCTCGTGAGGAATAATCTGATCTCTCTTTAATACAGCTTCAGCATTGTTGCCTAAATCCAGAACCATGATGTCATGAGTCTGCTTCTTAACAGTAGCGTTAACAATCTTGCCAACTCTTTCTCTCTGCTCAGCAACAACCTGCTCTCTTTCTGCATCCTTAACTTTCTGAGATAGAACCTGTTTTGCAGTCTGAATGGTAATACGATCAAAGGCTACAGATTCAATCTGCTCCTCAACAATATCACCAGCCTTAATGCCAGGATGATCAATTACAGCAGCCTGTAGAGAAATCTCCTGTGCAGGCTTCTCTAGAGGACCATCTGTGTCTACTACAACCCATCTACGGAAAGTATCATAAGAACCTTCTTTTCTATCAATAGATACGCGAACAAGAATTTCTACCTGATACTTCTTCTTTGTAGCGGTTGCTAATGCAATCTCTAAAGCCTCAAAGATTTTATCTCTAGGAATAGCGCGTTCATTTGACAGCGCCTCTGCAATGGCAATAATCTCTTTACCCATTTTCTATCTAAGACCTCATTATGATGCGCTTCTAGGAGCTTTCTTGTTGTTCTGTGGGAATTCAGGAACGACCCTGGCAGTTGAAATATTGGAAAATGCAACTTCCATTTCACCAGATACCTTGTCGTTAATCTTGAGCATGCCATCTTCTGAAACATTCTCTAAGATGCCCTGAAGTTTATGTCTTCCTTGAGTTGGCATACGCAGCTCTGCCTTAACAGTCTTTCCAACATATGCCTTAGTTTGTTCAAGTGTGAACAGGATTCTGTCAAGACCAGGTGAAGAAACCTCAAGTGTATACTTAGGTGCAATTAAATCTGCAGCATCCAATGCAGGAGATAACACATCCATGATTTCTCCACACTTGTCTGCACTTACACCGTCTTCTGAATCAATGAACACCTGTAAAACCGCATGGTCGCTGCCGCCTCGGTATCTTATTCCCCAGACTTTAACATCCATGGATTCAACCAATGGTGTTACAAGTTCAGTAACTTTTTCTTCAATGGTTCCTGCCATTAGTACCTCTTAAATCCCATAAAAAAAGGACCGCTAACTAGGGTCCCTTTCTTTTGAAGTTCCACTATATCAAATACATATCTTAAGATATGTATAGGTTCAAGCTCACACTTGAACAGACTTGAATCTGTATAATTCAAGCATGCATATTTATAGCAGATTAATGTAAAAAAATCAAGTTTTATCACTCCTGAGATTTTGTCTCAGAATCTTCTTCCTCACCTTCTTTAGGTTTATTTCGGGTAAGTTTTAAAACATTGATACTGGTTAAATCAGCACTTGAGACTTCAATTGTCCAGCCATCAACCTCCAGTTTCTCTCCCTGCTTAGGAACACGCTGGAAACGGTCAAGAACGTATCCTGCAATTGTCTGATAATGTTCGTTGGCACTGATTGCCAGTCCGGTTTCTCGCTCAAGATCGGATAAAATGGTGTCTCCATCTACACGATAGGCACTTTCAGATTCATCATATGGAAGAATTTCAGGTGTTTCTGTTCTGCTTGGCATCTCTCCGGTAATTTCCTCAAGGATATCCTGTAGAGTTACGACACCTTCAAAAACACCAAACTCATCAAAAACAAAACCAAAATACTTCTTGTTTTTCTTAAACTGCTCCAAGGCCTTAAGAATACTGATAGTCTCTGGCAGATGAATTGGCTGCACAATCTGACGTTCGATATCTCCGACGGCAGTATTGCCCTGCAGCATCTGACCTAAAAGATTTGCTCTGACAATAAAGCCTAAAGGCTGATCCTTAAATCCGTTCTTGTATGCAATCAGGCGGCTGCGGGTACACTGCATTGCCTTTTTGATAACAGAGGTTGTAGAACCGTCAATCTTTATCATCTGAAGATCTGGTCTTGCAGTCATAACAGCCTTAACAGGCAGAGTTGAAAGCTGCAGTACTCTGGATACCATTTCCTGTTCCTGAGAGTTGAAGATATCCTCCTCAGGAGCAGAAATAATCGCATCCTTCAGAGTTGGCATATCATCAGGACGGGAGCCCAGTAATCTCAATACAATGGTTGCAGCCGTCTGTCTTGCAGTATTGTTCTTTTTGAGCTGCAGAAGATTCTTTCTTGAAATCTGATTAAAGGACTCAATAAGAATTGAAAAGCCCATTGCAGAATACAGATAGCCTTTACTTACGTAAATATGGAAGGCTTCCAGAATTAAGCTGAATGCAATTAAAAGCAGGAATCCCAAACACAGAATAACCAGTGTAGGATGCTTGGTAACAAACTCTGAAATAGCACCTGATGCCCAAATCAGAAGTACTGAGGCAATAGTTACGGAAATAATCATGATATAACCATGATTGGTCATACCTATGGCGGTAACAATTGCGTCTGCAGAGAACAGAACATCCAGAATAATAATCTGAGAAACAACCACAGCAAAAGACTGAACAACAGCCTTATTTACAGTCATTGCCTCTTCAACGTCTGTTGCCTCAAGCTTTCCGTGGAGCTCCTGAGTTGCCTTGTAAATCAGGAACAGACCTCCGGCCAGCATCATCAGATCACGACTGGTACACTCAAAATCATAGATAGTGAATAACGGCTTGGATATCGCGACAATATAGGCCGCAGACAGCATGAGGATGATTCTTATTACAAGAGCTCCTCCAAGGCCAAGATATCTTGCCTGCTTTGCCTGCTTAGGAGGTAGTTTTGCAGAAAGAATCGCGATAAACAGAAGGTTATCAATACCCAGAACAGTCTGAATTACGGTCAGAGTTAAAAGACCAACCCAGGCGGTAGGATCTAAAAGCCAGGCTATATCGAATTGTAAGGTAGGCCCTGCTATAGAACTTGCTAGCTCTTCCATACTACAGGACTCCTTTACCTGAAAGATTTAAAACGAAATCGAATCTTGAATTATCACAACAGGTCGGGTCAGGGTTCATTTTAAATTAAATATCACTCCTAATTAAAAAGGCTCTTACTTTAGATTTTAGAAAAAAAACTAGAGCAGAGCCGTACATAAGTCATAAATCAAAAAACAGTTTATTTTTTTCTACCAAAACTGCTCTTTACGGTGCCTCTGCTCTTCACTGCAGAGAACTTGCTTAGCTTTCTGCCTGAGCCATTACTGTCATCACGACGAGCTGAATAGCTTGAACGAGATACTATCTTAGACTCATGGGCATTTCTGTTTTCATTTGAAGAGTAGCTCTTCTTACCTCTTCTTGAAGAATCCTTGCTGTAAGGAGACTTTCCTGATTTTGAAGGAGCTCTGTTCTTCTCTCCGTTTTTTGAAGGATAGGATGACTTTCTTTCATCAGATTTCTTCTCATATTTTCTTGGAGAAGACTTATCAGAAGAAGGTCTGCCTGAAGTTCTGCCACCAACGGCTCTTGGTTTTCTGCTCTCACCAGACTTGCGAGCCCCCTCAGATGAAGGCTTCTTGCCTCTGGTTGACTGAGCAGCATCCAGATCCATTGAGCTTGCAACTTCCTCAATAGGGGCAAGATGAACAGTCTTTCTTAGCTTATTAATCTCAGATAATGTCAGCTCTCTGAACTGACCAGTCTTAATATTAGGATCAAGACTTACACCTGCGTACTTAATTCTGATTAGACGGCTAACCTTAAGACCAACAGCTTCCCATAGACGTCTTACCTCACGCTTACGTCCTTCCTTTAAGGTAACGTGATACCATGAGTTACGGCCTTCACCGCCCTGATACATAATCTTGCTGAATCTTGCAACACCATCTTCTAGGGTTACACCCTGAAGTAGATCAGAAATCTGCTTTTCAGATACTTCACCATAACTACGGGCAGCATAAACACGCTCAACCTCATATTTAGGATGCATTAGCGCATTGGCAAGTTCACCGTCAGTTGTGAAAAGCAGAAGACCAGAGGTGTTAATATCAAGACGTCCAATATAAATCCATCTGCCTGATGGAGGCTGTGGGATATGATCAAAAACAGTAGGTCTGTTTTCAGGATCTGATAATGTTGTTAACTCACCTTCAGGCTTGTGGTACATCAGAACCCTGCACTCAACTTTATTTGAAGAAGGTGACAGCACAACCTTGTTATCGATCTTAACTGTAATTTCGTTTGCTTCAAAACGGTCACCGATGGTGGCAATCTTGCCATCAACAGAAACTCGGCCCTCATCAATCATCTGTTCTAGGGCTCTACGTGAAGCGATTCCAGCACGGGATAAAATTTTCTGTAACTTCTCAGTCATATATCTCTCAAGCCATAAAATGGCAATAAAAAAATTTCGTAAAAGCGTATTTTATCATTTTGGGAGAGATTCTATCGAATTAAAGATAAATTTATTTTAAAATACCTGCAAAAAGGAGATATGATGCCAGAAAACGATAAAGACAGCAGTGTCTCATTCTCAATTCTCGGAGAGAGTTTCAATCTTCGTTGCACTTCTGAAAAAAAGGCAATTCTTGAAGCATCTGTAAAAAATCTTCAAGCAAAAATTTCTAAAATGCTTAGAGATAATCCTAGTATTTCCCCTTTTCAGGTAGCGATTCTGGCTGCGCTTGATACAGAAAGTGATCTATTGGAATATCTGGATGCAGATACACCATTTATCAATCAGGCCACAAAGAAAATCCTAAAAATAAAATCAGAATTAAAGAAGACAGAAAATGGCAGAATACAAAGGAAATAAAGAATTCAGAAAAAAAATTCGCCAGGAAATCCTTAAACAGAGAAGAGCTATTCCTGATGAGGAAGCATATAAGGCTGGCCTTAATATCGTAAAGGTTCTAAAGGAGCATTCTTTTTTCAGTAGCAAAAAGATTGTTGCCTCCTATATCAGCACAGGTGGAGAAATATCTACATCACCTCTGAATGACTACCTGCTCGATGCTCACGATCTGATTCTTCCTTTCATAAATATTAACGTTAAAGGCAGTATGGATTTCTATTCATTCAAAAAGGGAGATCCTCTCATAGAGAATAGATTCCATATCCTTGAGCCGGAGAATAAAAAAGAAAATCTAATCAGACCAGATTTAATAGATGCCATTATTGTTCCGCTGGTTGCATTTGACAACAGAGGTAACCGAATGGGAATGGGAGGAGGATTCTACGACAGAATGCTGAAAAAAGTGTCCGCAGAATGTCTTCTGATAGATGTTGCTTATGATTTTCAGCTTATTGATAATGTCCCAACCGAAAGCTGGGATATGCCTTTAGATGAAGTGATTACTCCTACAGCTCACTACATATATAACAAAAAATGGCCATAAGGCCATTTTTTTAAAGCTATATCAGAATCGAGATTATTTCTTATCTGAAACTACTGGAGCATCAGTCTTAGATGCGCTGTCCTCGGTCTTAACTGCAGGTGCATCAGTCTCAACGACAGGAGCATCGGTAGTAACTGCAGGAACTGACTCTACAACTTCAGCCTCTGGAGCATCACCAATGTTTGAGAAGTTTGAAGTCTCTTCGTGCTGAGCCTTCTGAAGATAGCCTAAAGCTAAACAAACACCAAAGAAAAGAACAATTAAAAACCAGGTTGAACGGGTTAGGAAATTACCTGAACCAACAGAACCGAATACAGTATTTGAAGCGCCAGCACCAAAAGATGCGCCCATACCAGCGCCCTTACCCTGCTGAACTAAAATCAAAGAAATCATCGGAATAGC
>JAGDBH010000006.1 GCA_017959135.1 Succinivibrio sp.
GTGAGGGGGTCGAACCCGCGACCAACGGATTAAGAGTCCGCTGTTCTACCAACTGAGCTAACGACCCAGCTTGGGCGCTTTCATTATCGCAGGGTGGGTCGTGAGGGGGTCGAACCCGCGACCAACGGATTAAGAGTCCGCTGCTCTACCAACTGAGCTAACGACCCAGCGATAATTCTTGCATCTTGCTTGGTGGGTCGTGAGCGATTCGAACTCTCGACCAACGGATTAAAAGTCCGCTGCTCTACCGACTGAGCTAACGACCCAAGCCTTGCAATTTGTTGTTGATTAACTCAACGCGGACTATTCTACTAAATTTTTGAGATCATGCAAGCACTTTTTTAAAGTTTTTTTTTAATTTCCTTATAAACCGCTTATATAAGCCTCGATATTTTTTGCTTGCAGACTAATAGGTTATACGCACTTTCTGACAGTGTTTTCCTGCTCTTCGATTTTACTTAGAGTCTCATTGAGAATCTCCTGACGTAGAGCTTTCATCCACTCTGAGAATTTTACTTCCTCAAGTCCGTAGGTCTGATTGAGCTGATACTCGTTCTCGCTCCAGCTCTCAATTGGAGACTCATTATGCTGGATTACAGCCTCAATCTTATCAAGAGCCTTATAAAGCTTGGCTTCTTTTGTCTTTAGTTCACTCATCTCTTCGTACAAAGACATAATGTTCTCAGATAGACCTTCTGGAAGAGAAACAATCCATTTTCTGAAAAGTGAATCCTCAAGATTTTCATCATTCTGTGTCTTGTTGAAGGAAGGAATATCACCAGTAAAGCCCTCCCCCAGATCATGAATCAGACACATGGCAATTACCTTGTCTATATCCAGTTCAGGAAACTCTGAACGTAGAAACAGAGCCATTATAGAGATACGCCAGCTGTGCTCAGCTACGCTTTCAGCTCTTCCCTTTGAGGTTGTACAGTGACGGGTTGTATCTTTAAGTTTCTCGGCAAAGTGTACAATCTGAAGAAATTCATTTGGTTTCATGAGACTCACCTGAAAATAGGACTTGGAATGTAAATATCAGACTGGGAAAGGATTGAACCTCCATCTTTACTACTATGGAGGTTTTCGATAATTCAGTTAAGGTGTATAAGGTACAGGCTGTGGACCTGAAACCACAGGGATAGACTCAACATCAATAGTACAGTTGTGATCTACGTACTTGATCTTATCCAGTCTTGCAGGAAGAGAAGTCAGACCAGGAAGCATACAGCCCTCGCCTACGATATTTCCCTCTTTGTTAAAGTTAACAAACTGAACACCTTCAGGACGTTTAAGCTCAAGAGAATTTACACCGCGCTCCTTTAGGAACTGACCATATACTCTCATTGCACCTGATGATCCGAACAGACCGGTTGACTTGTTATCATCAAATCCAACCCAGGTAGCTACGACCTGATCAGAATCAATGCCGACAGTCCAGGTATCACGACTGTCATTGGTAGTACCTGTCTTGGTTGCAATGGTAACATTCGGGAACATGTTGCCGATTCTGCGACCAGTACCAATCTTGGTGGCCTCGGTCATAACATACATTGTCAGGTATGAGTCCTTAGGATCAATGGTAGCATCTCCCCTGTTGTCCTCACGCTCATAAACAATTTTACCGTCCTTAACTACAGTTCTTAAGGTGGTCAGATCCTTGTACTGTCCTTCTGTAGCAAGACTTGTATACATCTGAGTCACTTCGAATGGAGTTAACTCAATGGTTCCAAGCAGCATTGAAGGGTAAATCTGTCTCTCAACCTTTTCCTTATCAAGGCCGATATTAAGCAGAGTTTCTCTTACATGGTTCAAACCTACTCTCATACCGATTTTGACGGTAGGAATATTCATGGAGCGGGCCATTGCTACATATGTAGGAATAGGACCGATAAATCTGTTGTTATCATTGTGAGGCTGCCAGATTTTTCCATCTGCAAGTCTTACCTTGATAGGAGCATCATTGATCAGAGTTCCAAGGTGGATTCCATTGTGGAATGCTGTCAGATAAACAAATGGCTTGATAATGGAACCAACCTGACGGCGACCTTCCATAACTCGGTTAAAGCCTGCGTACTGAGGAGTTCTACTTCCAACCACAGCTGAAACCTCAGCAGTACGCCAGGAGCTCACAACCATCGCTGCTTCCATGCCCTCACGTCCAGTTTCCCTTTCGATGGTATTAAGCTCATTCTGAACTGCATTTTCAGCAGACTGCTGCGCCTGAGGATCAAGACTTGTAAAGATCTTGATACCGTTACCAGACAGGAAGTCAGGACCGAACTTTGTAGAGATTTCCTTTTTCAGCACACCCATGAATGCAGGTGTCTTAGAGTAGTTCATTGAACCTCTCTTTATAACACCAAGAGGTCTTGATGAATACTGGACATACTCTGTATCGGAAATAAATCCTCTCTTTTTCAGAACAGACAGAACAACATTACGTCTTTCCAGAGCCTGCTCCGGATGTCTCCAAGGATCATAGTAGGATGGTCCTTTAATAATACCTACAAGCAGTGCCATCTGATCCTGAGTCAGCTCTGAAATAGGCACACCAAAGTAGAAATAGGAAGCCAGACCGAATCCGTAGATACCGGCAGCACCGTTCTGACCTAAATAGATTTCATTCAGGTAAGCCTCAAGAATCTGATCTTTGGTATATCTGTGATTCATAATCAGAGCCATGATGATTTCTTTAATCTTACGGCTATAGCTCTTTTCTGAATTTAAGAAGTAATTCTTAACTAGCTGCTGGGTAATGGTTGAACCACCTTCAACCACAGAATGTGCCATGGTATTTTTAACAAAAGCTCTGGCAATAGCCATGAAATTAACGCCCAGGTTGGTTCTGAATGAGCGATCCTCAATTTCAAGCAGAGTATCGATAAGAGCTGGAGGCACTTCCTGAAGCTGAATAAAGATACGGTCTTCCTTGTGATCAATTCTGTCGATACGGTCAAGTAGAACAGGATCCATTCTGATGTAGCCTAATTCCTCTTTGGTGTCTGCATTTAGAATCTGAGAAATTCTCTTGCCGTTGAATTCCACCATAATGGAAATCTTGCCTTCAGATACGTCAGGGAAATCAAATGGTCTACGAATAATAACCACTCTGCCGTGCTTTTCATTCACAGCATATTCGCCTGGATGCTGAGGATTAGGAACCTTACGGTACTTAAGTAAGGAAAGCTCATACTGCATCTGCTTTAATGAAAGCTTCTGGTCAGGATAGAGCTCAAGAGGTCTTGAATAAACAACAGCAGGCAGAACCCACTTGTCATCAACACCGAATTTAGAAAGTACAACCGAATCAAAATAAACAAACAGCAGAGCCAGAACAACAAATCCGGCAGCAAAAACCTTTAGAGAAAACAGAGTAAGTTTTTTCTTTAAAGGCTTTTTGTTTTTCAGTTCTTCAAAGTTCTTATTGTGTTTTTTCTGATTATTCTTTTTTTCGTGGTTATTCCGATTGTCGCCGTCATCAGATTTGTTATTGTAGGTACGTTCATCTGAATACAGTTCCTCTTTTACAAGAGAAGGATCAAATTCTGGCTCAATCTTGTCACTTTCAAAGCTTTCTTCTGCCTGTTTTCTGTCTTCATCATCCAGAGCAGAAAGGCCTGAAAGGTATGGATTATCTTTATCGTTGTTCATAAATAGTTAGAAATGGAATTCCACCAGTTAAAGAAAGGAAAAATCCTCTCTTAAATATAGAAAAAAACTTTTTAGTCTAAACTCTCAAACGTAACCTTATTTATATATAGGTTATATATACAAAAGTTGCATGCTATTTTTATTCTTAAAATGGCATTTAAACGCCTGAGACATTACAAAAATGCCAATGATACACCCTAAAAATTTGTGTTCAATTATAACAGCATCTGCAAATACGGCAATTTATTATTCACCATTAGAGTGAGAATAGAATTTGAATGCCTAACAAAAAAAAGTCAAAAACGCTACACCAATCAATGATTTTGACATATTTATTTCACTTATTATGTCCTACTTCAAATATTGAATATCTAATCTTGCTACAATCAAAATATTAAAGCATAATTGCTAACTCAAAAGATGAGGAATCTTTTATAAACAAAAACATCAAAAAATAATCTTTATTGATACTTAATATAGATGCTGTGTTTTTGGGCAGTGATTAAGTTAAGGAAGAAGAATTATGGCTGACAATGAAAAGACTGCAGTGGCAATCGACTCCATGGGCCCTTTAGCTATCGCCGGTGTAGAACCATACCAAGAACAACCAGGCGAAGAATACATGAACGAAAAGCAGAAAGAACATTTCAGAAAGATTCTTACTGCATGGAGAAACCAGCTTCGTTCAGAAGTTGATCGTACTGTTGACCACATGAAGAGTGAGGCAGCAAATTTCCCTGATCCTCTGGACAGAGCAACTCAGGAAGAAGAGTTTGCCTTAGAATTACGTGCACGTGACAGAGAAAGAAAGCTTATCAAAAAGATTGATAAGACTTTAGCAAAACTGGATAACGATGATTACGGCTACTGTGATCACTGCGGTTCAGAGATTGGAATCAAGAGACTAGAAGCTCGTCCAACTGCTGATCTATGTGTTGACTGCAAAGCTTTAGCTGAAATCAAAGAGAAGCAGTTAGAAGGTTAAGAAATATCCTCTAAACAGATTTACACATCTTAAGGTGGCCTAGTGCCACCTATTTTCGTTTATGTCTGAGTATATAGGTAGATTTGCTCCATCCCCTAGCGGCAGGCTCCATTTTGGTTCGCTTGTAGCCGCTCTAGGCTCTTATGCCGTTGCAAAAATCAAAAACGGAAAAATTCTCCTGAGAATTGAGGATCTGGATTTTTTCAGATGCAAAAAAGAGTACACCTCAATAATTCTGAAAGAGCTTGACGAATTTGGATTTGAATTTGACGGAGAGCCATATATTCAGTCAGAACATACCGATGTTTATTACACAGTTGCCAGAAAACTTGTTGAAGAAAACAAGGCCTTTTACTGCAACTGCACAAGAAGTCACTTAAAAACAGGTGTCTGTCACTGTCGAGAAAAAGGGATAAAAGAGAACTCTCAGGAGAATCTGGCCCTGCGATTCATCATTCCATCAGAGCATCAGAATTCATTTGAAGATGAAGTCTACGGTGAAATAAGCTCTCCTGTAACAGTAGACGCACTGACTCTTATCAGACGTGATAAGGTAATTTCCTACAATCTTGCCTGCGTTGTTGATGATATTCAGCAGGGAGTAACTCAGGTTGTAAGAGGCTCTGATCTTATCGATATCACAAC
>JAGDBH010000048.1 GCA_017959135.1 Succinivibrio sp.
AACCAGGAGTAAATGCAATAAAATCTTTACTTCCAAATTTATGCAGAATTCTATCTAAACATGAAAGACATAAATTATCATCAACTGTTTTAAATGAAAGACTTGATTGACCAAGAAGTCTTCCCCAAAAGGTTCTTCTCAGTTCACCAATTGTCCGTACCTGTTTCATTCTAAAAGTTTTACATCCCAGGTTAAGTTTTCTCTGTTTATTTCCTCGTTTAATACATTTTAGTATACAGATCTGCCTCATTTAATTAGAGGAGAGATCTGTTTTCTCATCATTGTGACAAATGAAACATACTGATAATAGGACCGTTTAGGATTACGCTTTGGGAAAAGTTAATATTGGCCATAAAAAAAGAGGCATATGCCTCTTTTTAATGAACAGTGAAATCTATTTGATTTCAAACTGACTTACAATCTTCAGTAGACTGTCGATCTCACTGTTGGTATTCAGAATATTCTTCTCTACCATCTCAACCTGTTCAGCAAGTCTGTAGGAACCATCTGTAATTCCCTTCATGTTGGTTGAGATTTCGGAAGTTGCAGTTGTCTGCTCCTCTGCGGCAGTAGCAATCTGATTGATCTGAGAATTAACCTCTCTAACCTTATCAGTAACCTCACTTAGTACAGAATGCATCTTTCCGGTTTCAACAGAAATCTGATCCATAACAGTGGCAGACTGCTGCATTGCATCATTGGCAACCTTGGCGTCAGCCTGTACCTGCATAACCATCTTGGTAATTTCCTGAGTTGATTTTGAAGTTCTTGATGAAAGAGCACGAACCTCATCAGCAACCACGGCGAATCCTTTTCCGGCCTCACCTGCACGGGCAGCCTCAATAGCAGCGTTTAAAGCCAGCAGGTTGGTCTGAGATGCAATATCCTCAATTGTCAGAGTAATAGTTCCAATCTTCTGAGCTGTTTCAGCCAGCTGCTGAACCAGGATTGCATCCTTCTTTGATTTCTCAACCTGCTGATTCAGCATGCTCATAGTTTCCTCAACACGGTTAATACCCACAGTTGTACTCTGAGAAGAATCCTCTGCAGTCATGGTTGCATGTTCGCAGTTCTTTGCAATATCTCCTGTTGTTGAAACCATCTGTTCTGATGCAGCAGCAACAGTCAGAGCCTGACTCTGATTCTCCTTTGCAGTATTGCTCATAACATTTGCTGATGCTGTAATATCGCTCATGTTACGGTTAATGTTTGAGCTGACACTCTGGATATTCTCAACGCTCACAACCCATGACTGACGCATCTGTTCTAAAGCCTGCATCAGAGGTTTGAACTCGTCCTTTCTTCTGGTCTCAATTACCCTGTTAAGCTTTCCTGCAGCAAGAACTTTGGAAATATCGATAATAGTTTCGATACTGCTGATAATAATCTTTGGCATGTAGAAGATAATGATGATCGCAAGAACAACCACGGCAATGGTAATTGCGGCCACGGTATAAATACCTGATGTATCGTTAATGGTTGCTACACTGTCATTGGCAGCTTTAATCTGATAGCCGTTAACCTTAACCACATTATTCTGAATAATAATGTACTGAGGAATCATTGCTGAGGTGTGGAAGGAAAGTGCCTGAGATCTTCTTGACTCATTAAGAGCTGGAATAATCTTGCTGTTCAGTACACCAAGATACTCTTTGGTTGCAGCCTTAACAGCACCAATTTCCTTAGGATAGCGAGCCATCTGCAGAGCGTCTGCAGCATCCTGCATACCCTTGGAACTCTTCTCAAGATCAGCGATAATTTCAGCAGCATTGCCGCCTTTTGTCAGCTGTTCAAACAGTTCCTCTATATGAGCAGCATAGCCTGCGGTTCGTCTGGTTCTTCCATATCGTTCATTCAGTGTAGTATGAACAAAAGAGGCTACCTCATGGCTCTTGGTCATGCTGCCTAAAGCGGACCAGGAAACAATCAGAGTAGCAAGGATCATTAGAACATAACTGAATATAAGCTTACTTCTTATGGAAAATCTATCTAATATACTCATAATACGAAATTCCCTTTAAGACAATTAACTCAAACATGCTAATCCGCAGAATTTTGAGCAATAACCATAAAAAAAATATAAGAATTTTCAACATTCCTCCTCCTATTGTAAGAAAGATTAGTCAACCTAAATTTGAGCAATTGCCGAAATTAAGAAAAAATGAGCATAATCTTTGCGATTCTGAGAAGTGAAGTTGAATATAAAGAGTGATACAATTAAGCGTTTTTATAAGGATATAGAATAATAAGGGAACACAGCACTCAGGGCTGTACACATTCAATATGAGGATAGGTTTTGTAGGAGCAGGAAAGGTCGGTTGCTCTCTTGCTCTTTATTTTTACTCACATCAGTGCGAAATCTCAGGATTCTACTCTAAGACAGCAGAACATGCAGCCAGAATAGCAGACATGACAAAATCTCAGGCATTCACTGATATAAACAGTCTTGCACTAAAGAGCGATCTGCTTTTCATTACCGTTCCCGATGATGAGATTGCCTCAGTCTACAGGGGTATTTCTTCAGATAATCTTAAAAACACCATCGTGTGTCACTGTTCAGGATCACTTACAGCTAAAGAAGTCTTCGGAGAAGATGATACTGAGCTGAATATCAGAAAAATCAGCCTTCATCCTCTATGTGCCGTTGATTCAAAAGAAAGTCATCGTGAGTTTGAAAAGGTATTCTTCTTTTTAGAAGGAAATCCAGAGATAACAGAACTTATGATGGATTATCTAAAAGGCCTCTCTCTTAATGTCAGAATCATAAGTTCGGATGTCAAAGTAAAGTATCATCTTGCGGCATCTGTTGTAAGCAATCAGGTTGTAGCTCTGATTAACGGTGGAGTTGAACTTTTGGAACAGTGCGGCTTTTCAAAGGAAGATTCACTTGATGCTTTAGCCCCGCTGATAATGGGAAATATTGAACACGTTCTGAAGAATGGCCCTGTTCAGGCTCTGACCGGTCCGGTTCAGAGAGGTGATGTCAGCACAGTAAGCAAGCATATACTCTCTCTTGATACCTATAGTGACAGACTTTTATACACCCTTTTATCACGCAAGCTTCTACAGATTGCAAAAATAAAAAATCCAGACAGAGATTTTAGTAAGTTAGAAAAATACTTAACAGAATAATTAAGGACAGAAATATGAAGATTACAGTTTCAACTTTTGCAAAACGCAAGGCAGAAAAAGAAAGAATTTCTATGCTGACCTGCTACGACTACACCACAGCAAAGATTGTAAACTCATCTAATGTTGATGCGGTTTTAGTCGGCGATTCACTTGGTAACGTCATGCTGGGCTATGAAGATACCCTGTCAGTTACCATGGAGGATATGATTACCTTTGGCCATGCTGTGGCAAGAGGCTGTAAGGATAAGCTTGTAGTTATCGATATGCCTTTCATGTCATATCAGGTATCAGTTGAACAGGCAGTTACCAATGCAGGCAGACTTCTGAAGGAAGGCCGTGGTAACGCAGTAAAGCTTGAGGGTGGTAAAAAGGTTGCAGAGCACATTCGTGCCATTACCAATGCAGGCATTCCTGTAATGGCTCATATCGGTATGACTCCTCAGTCTGTAAATGCCTTTGGCGGTAACAAGGTTCAGGGAAAGAGCGAGCTTGCAGCTAAGATGCTGATTGAGGATGCACTGGCAGTTCAGGAGGCTGGAGCCTTCTCAGTTGTACTTGAGTGTGTTCCAGCTAAGCTTGCAAAAATCGTAACCGAAAAGCTTTCAATTCCAACCATCGGTATTGGCGCCGGTCCAGACTGTGACGGTCAGATCCTTGTTTATCAGGATATGCTTGGTATGTATAAGGATTTCTCACCAAAATTCGTAAAGCACTTTGGCAATGTTGGTGATCAGATTCTTGAAGCCTTCAATAAATATGACTCTGAGGTAAAGACTTCTGTATTCCCATCAGAGGAGCACTGCTTCAAGATTGATGAAGAGGTTTTAGAAAAGCTTTACTAATACGCAAAGCTTTTCTCCTTTGCTAAGGCAGTTTCAAATGAGACTGCCTTATTTGTTAAAAGCCTCTGTAACAGCTGATTTTTCAAAGGCCAGACGTGGATAGTTATCATGATCCACATAGATAGTGCCGCAGTGAACAAAATTAAGCTTACGGGCAAGAGCCTGCATAGGCTTATTGTCTGAATGTGTATCAATTCTTATGTGCCCTGCCTTCTCATAGCACCAGTTGATACAGAAAGAACCTACACCTTTGGTAATGCCGTCAGAAGCCAGACGGTGAATAACACCATATGCAGAATCATCAAGCCATTTCCCTTCTGTAATCTTAAGGTAGGCAGGATCGCAGTCCTTACCGTAGATATAGACAAACACACCTACGATTGCCCCGTCTTTCTCACAGACATAACACTGGGATTTATTTATATCTCTTTCTACAAGCTCTCGAGGAGGCCAGTTATCGCCCCACTGGTGAGGATTGCCGTTAGCCTTCATAAAGGCTCTGGCTGTTTCATAGAGTTTCAGGATGTCGTCAATATCATTGACTTCAGCTAATCTGCAATTCATCAGAATGTAAATCCTTAAGGTAGTTCAGGTGAAAATTATACGTAACCAGCATATTTTACTTCAAAAAACAAAGAACGACCTGAATTAAACATAGACAAACCTGCAAGATATATCAGGAGCAGCATCAGATTAGTTGATGTTTCTCCACCACAGATTTTGCTGTGGAAGTGAATCCAGATACACAATCTCACCAATCAATGGAGTTACTATTCTCCCGTTAAAGTTCTCTCCCTGTTTTATAAGTTCCTCAAGTGGAGCTTTCCAGGTATGATTTGCCATTACAAACTTGCTGTTATGAACCGGAAGAATTGCTTTTGCTCCAATTTCTTCAGAGGCCTTAATTACTTCCTCAGGAAGCATATGGACATTATGCCACTGCATATCATACTGACCGTCTTCCATTACAGCAAAATCAAAAGGCCCGTATTTGTCACCGATTTGCTTAAAGTGCTGTCCGTATCCGCTATCACCGCTGTAGAAGAATTTCCTGTTTTTGGAAGAAATTACAAAAGAGCCAGGTTCAGTAGGATTCTGCTTTAAAAATCTTCCGG
>JAGDBH010000049.1 GCA_017959135.1 Succinivibrio sp.
TTCACCAAAGTTCCCATGTTAATGCGATTTTTGGAGTATTTTGGATCTGTTTTGGCTATACTGCCTGAAACTGGTCTTTTATTCAGTTAACCTGTACTGTTTCTTTCTGTATTTTTATAACTATCAGATCTCTAAATAAAAAATAATATAGATGATAAAATTCTTCATTTAATATAATTTATATTGATTTAGCTAAATTAAATTTAGTACAATTAAATCAACTTAAGAAACACGATTTTTTTTCATTCTTTCAGAGAGGTGCATTATGAGCATTTATGATTTTGAAGTTAATACCGCAAGAGGCAAGAAGGTTTCCTTAAAGGACTATGAGGGTAAGGTCGTTCTGATTGTGAACACTGCCAGCAAGTGTGGTTTCACTCCTCAGTACGAAGAATTAGAAGCTTTATATAAGCAGTATAAGGATCAGGGCCTTGAGATTTTAGGTTTCCCTTGCAATCAGTTTGCTGAGCAGGAACCTGGTACTGCTGATGAGATTACTGAGTTCTGCAAGATTAACTACGGCGTAACCTTTACCATTTTCGAGAAGGGTGATGTACGTGGTGATAGTGCACAGCCTCTATTCAAATATCTAACTTCTCAGAAGGGCTTTAAAGGCTTTGATATGAAGCATCCAATAGCTAAGATTCTTCAGGACGCATTAGAGAAGAACTTCCCTGAGTATTTAGAGGGAGATTCAATCAAGTGGAATTTCACCAAGTTCCTTATCAACAGAAAAGGTGAAGTTGTAGAGCGTTATGAGCCAACCACAACTCCTAAAGAGATGGCTACAGCTATTGAAGCTCTTTTATAGAAAGAAACTTTAACTGTATTAAAAGAGGGGCAATATCCCTCTTTATAAAGCAGATAACACAGATTACAGGAGTTTTGTTATGTCAGATAAAATATTAGATACCGTAATTATTGGTTCCGGTCCTGCAGGTTATACCGCAGCAATTTATGCATGTCGCTCTGGATTAAATCCATGGCTGATAAAAGGTCCTGAGCCAGGTGGTCAGCTGACAACAACTCCTGAAATCGGCAACTGGCCTGGCAGAAAGGATGCTCCTGACGGATTTTCTCTTATGGATTCCTTAAGAGAACATGCTGAAGCACTTGGTACAAAGACAATATCTGCTATGGTTACAGCTGTTGATTTTTCATCTGACATAAAGACATTGACTCTTGATAGTGGTGAGGTCATCAGATCTCGTACTGTCATCATTTCTACAGGTGCCAAGGCAAGATATCTAGGTTTGGACTCTGAAGAAGAATACAAGGGTAAGGGGGTATCAGCATGCGCTACCTGTGATGGATTTTTCTTTAGAAAAAAGGACGTTGCAGTAATTGGTGGTGGTTCAGCTGCCTTTATCGAAGCTCTTTATCTTACAAACCTGTGCAATAAGGTTTATATCGTTCACAGACGTGAACAGTTCAGAGCAGAGAAGGTTCTGGTAGACAAGCTAAGAGAACTTGAGAAGACCGGTAAGGTTGAGTTTGTGCTCAATGCAAAAGTGGATAACGTCATCGGTGATGGCAGCAAGGTTACCGGAGCTGATATTAAGTTTACCGACGGTTCAAGTCGCAGTTTAAAGGTGGACGGTATTTTTGTTGCTATCGGTCATGAACCAGCAACTAAAATCTTTAAAGATGCTCTTGAGCTTGATGAAGATGGTTATATTAAAACTGGATTTACAACAGCAACGTCAACTTCTGCGAAGGGAGTCTTTGCAGCTGGTGACTGTGCTGACAGAGTTTACCGTCAGGCAATAACCTCAGCAGGTGAAGGCTGTAAGGCAGCTTTAGATGTTGAGAAATATCTTTTAGGTTAACTGTTAATTAGAAAGAAAAGTAGTTTTGTGAGCTCTGCAAAACTACTTGTTACATGTTTAGATTGATGTCTAATTTTTTTTACAAACAGATCTGTAAGATAGATTGACAGAGATGCTCGCAGCATAAGTTCTTTCAAAGTTTTTGCTAAGAGGAGACTTGAAAATGGCAATGGTTAAAGATTATCTCAACAACAAGTTTAAACATGGAATCGAGTCTGGTGTTTTGCAGTATGGAGTTGCACAGGAAACTACCTCTCCTGATGTTGCTGAAGTTCTGGCCACATCCAAATTCGACTGGCTTTTTATAGATGGAGAGCATGGTCCTCAGACTGTGCAGACTGTATTGTCCATTGCCCGTACGATTGCTGCCTATGATATGGAGCCTGTAGTCCGTATTCCTGAAGCAGGTACAGGAATCATCAAGCAGCTTCTGGACAGCGGCATACAGAATATCATTATTCCAAAGGTAGAAAGCGGCGAGGAAACAGAATCTATCATGTACTGGGCTTCCTATGCACCACGTGGTAATCGTGGTTTCGGTGCTTCGGTTGTACGTGCAGGACGTTTTGGTCGCCATGCTGATTATTTAGAACGAAACGTGAGTGAGATTTGCATTCTTCCTCAGATTGAAAGCAAGAAAGGCATGGAAAATATAGATGCAATTGCTAAAACACCTGGAATCGGTGGTGTTTTCCTTGGTCCAATTGATTTAGCTGTGGATATGGGACATGGAGTGAACATTTTTCATCCTGAGGTGGTTGAAGCTATGGACTATGCTGTTAAGCACATCAAGGGATTAGGCGTTCCTGTGGGGACTATTGCTGTAAATCCTGAGCAGGCCAAGCATTATGCTGATTTAGGTGTCAGCTTCTTAGCTTTCGGTGCAGATACAGCTTTTCTGGCAGCAGCTGCAGATAATACTTACGAAACCTTTACTAAGGATATCAAACGCTAAGACATATATTGTTAGCAACAGATAGTTAATAAGGCTCTCACCTGTATGTTACAGATGAGAGCCTTTTAATCACTAATCGGTTATCAGTTTTCCTGATTTAAACTTTGTTTTTTTACAAGATAAACAGTTGAAACTATAACATTAGTCGATAGATATTTTTTGCATCCTGCTCATTGATCTGTACATAACCGCCGATACTTCCGTCACGACCGTTACCATAACATGCTCCGTGAGCTAATTTATCAATATCTTCTTCCTTAGCACCAAGTTCAGCAAAATTCTTTGGCATACCAATGCTGATTAAGAATGCTCTGAAAGCCTCAATTCCTGCTTTTGCTGTATTTAGTGGACAATCATAATCCATTTCGCAGTTCCATACTCTTACAGCAATTTTGGCAAGACGCATTACATCATGTTCAATATTGTAAGTAAACACTGCAGGCATAACTACAGCAAGACCAGCACCATGAGCGCAGTCGTATACAGCTGATAATTCATGCTCTAGATCGTGACTTGTCCAGTCCTGAGATCTGCCGACACCACATGAGTTATTGTGAGCCATCATACCTGCCCACATGATATTAGCTCGTGACTCATAATCGTTCTGATCTGCAATTGCCTTAGGACCTTCTGATTTCATTGCTAAAAGCAATGCTTCAATCATACGATCGGTAGTTTCTACATTCTTGGTATTGGTAAGATATCGTTCATATAGATGGGCCATGATGTCTGTGATTCCGCATGCGGTCTGATAATTTGACAGAGTCATGGTTAAAGCAGGATTCAGGATTGAGAATACAGGTCTGATTCCTTCACCGGAAGCACCGCGTTTATACATACCATCCAATTTTGTGATAACTGAATCAGGAGAGCCTTCACTACCGGCTGCTGAAATGGTTAAGACTGTTCCAACAGGTAAAGCCTTATCGATAGGCTTACCTTCGTAGAATTCCCAGAAATCACCCTCATATACAGCACCAGCAGCAATAGCTTTGGCAGAATCAATAACACTTCCACCACCTACTGCTAAAATAAAATCAATATTCTCCTTACGGCAGATTTCTATTCCTTTATAGACAAGATCGTCGGTAGGATTAGGTCTAACACCTCCTAATTTGACATAGTCAATATTCTCTTTTTCTAATGATTTCTCAACTCTGCCAAGAAGACCTGTTTTTTCGGCACTTTTTGATCCGTAGTGGAGTAATACCTTACTTCCTTTAAATCTCTTTACATAGTGTCCAACTTGATTTTCGCTATCTTTTCCAAATACAAAATAGGTAGGAGAATAAAAGGTAAAGTTTTCCATAACTGCTCCAGATAATAAAAAATTAAACAGTATAATTTTACCTAAATGCTAAAAATTAACTTTGAGGAGAATCTAAAAATCTTACTAGAGTTATATTAGAAAACTGAACTGTTATATCTGAAAGCAGTTTTGCAAAAAAAATCCGAAGCTTTTTGAAGAGCTTCGGACCTTTCTAATTACGTTAAGTACAGTTTATTTTTTGTACTTCTGATTTACCATCTCATGCAGTTCCTGAAGAGAATGAACTGTTGCATACTCATCAGCATTGATTGCCTCAACAGAAGCAATAGCTGCATTTAATGTTGTGGTATAGCAGACATCGTAACGCAGACAGCTACGACGCAGTGAACGGGAATCCTCAACTGACTGACGTCCTTCTGTTGAGTTAATTACCCAGTTGTACTTGCCTGATTTAATGAAGTCCAGTAGATTTGGTCTTGCTTCATAAACCTTGTGAACATGAGTACATTCAATTCCTGCATCTCTTAGAGTCTGACAGGTTCCACGAGTAGCCTCAAGCTTAAAGCCTGCTTCAATCAGCTTACGTCCAAACTCAGGCAGTCTGCTCTGATCTGATTTCTTGATTGAAAGCAGAACAGTACCAGATCTCTGAATTGGAGATTTAGCTGCAAGCTGTGACTTGGCGAATGCCTCTGGGAAGGTAGTTGCTGTACCCATGGTTTCACCGGTTGATCTCATTTCAGGTCCTAACAGAGGATCTGAACCTGGGAACTTGGCGAATGGCAGTACAACTTCCTTAACTGCATAGTAAGGAGGTACAACCTCATGAGTAATACCCTGTTCAGCCAGAGTCTTACCGGTCATTACACGAGCTGCAATCTTAGCCAGTGGAAGTCCTGTTGCCTTTGATACGAATGGAACAGTACGTGCGGCACGTGGGTTAACCTCAATCAGGTAAATCTTATCCTCACGGATAGCCAGCTGTACGTTCATCAGACCTTTAACATTCAAAGCTAAAGCCAGATCCTTTGAGATCTTGGTTAGTCTGTCGATCATTTCTGGCTTTAAGTGATATGGAGGAAGAACACATGATGCGTCACCTGAGTGAACACCACACTCTTCAACGTGCTCCATGATACCGCCGATAACAACATCTTTACCGTCTGCAACTGCATCAACGTCGATTTCTGTTGCATGATCCAGGAACTTGTCCAGAAGAACTGGTGACTTGTTGGAAACCTTAACTGCCTCAGCAAAGTAGGTACGAAGATCATCTTCTCCGTAAACAACTTCCATAGCACGACCACCTAATACGTATGATGGACGAACAACAAGTGGATAGCCGATTTCGCTGGCAACAGTAATTGCCTGGTTCAGAGAGGTTGCTGTGCCGTTCTTAGGCTGCAGTAGCTGTAGCTTGTTTACAACTTCCTGGAACAGCTTACGATCCTCTGCACGGTCGATGTCGGTAGGTGATGTACCGATGATAGGTACACCTTCAGCCTCAAGTTTCTTAGCCAGCTTCAATGGAGTCTGACCACCGAACTGAACAATCACACCAACTGGTTTCTCGATACGTGCGATTTCAAGAACATCTTCAAGGGTAACTGGTTCAAAGTACAGTCTGTCTGAAATATCGTAGTCAGTTGAAACTGTCTCTGGGTTGCAGTTAACCATGATTGACTCATAACCGTCTTCACGAAGTGCCATTGAGGCGTGAACACAGCAGTAGTCGAATTCGATACCCTGACCGATTCTGTTTGGACCGCCGCCCAGAACGATAACTTTCTTCTTGTCTGAAGGGCGAGCCTCACATTCCTGCTCATAGGTTGAGTACATATAAGCGGTTGAGGTTGCGAATTCAGCTGCGCAGGTATCAACTCTCTTGTAGGTTGGGAATACCTCAAAGAGCCATCTGCGAGCGCGAACCTTATCTTCAGTAGTCTTTAGAAGTTTTGCAAGTCTTGCATCAGAGAAGCCGCGTGACTTCAGATCCTTCATCTCTTCAGCATCGATTGACTTTAAGGTTCTGCCGCCTAAAGACTGTTCGATGTCGATGATTTCCTTGATCTGACATAGGAACCAAGGATCGATCTGCGTATATTCGAAAACTTCTTCAACGGTCATGCCTAAACGGAATGCATCGCCGATGTACCAGATTCGATGAGCGCCGGCATTTTCAAGCTCATGTAGAAGCTTTAATCTTGCATCAGGCTTCTTCATATCCAGACGTGGGTCGAAGCCGCTCTTACCGGTTTCAAGACCGCGTAGAGCCTTCTGCAGAGATTCCTCAAAGGTACGGCCAATTGCCATAACCTCACCAACAGACTTCATCTGAGTGGTCAGACGATCGTCTGAGTTAGGGAATTTTTCGAAATTGAAACGTGGAATCTTGGTTACAACGTAGTCAAGGCTTGGCTCGAATGAAGCTGGAGTCTTGTCGCCGGTAATATCGTTTCCAAGTTCATCTAGGCTATAGCCCACAGCAAGCTTGGCTGCAATCTTGGCGATAGGGAAACCTGTAGCCTTAGATGCTAAAGCTGAAGAACGGGATACACGAGGGTTCATCTCAATGATAACCATACGTCCGTTCTTAGGATTGATACCGAACTGTACGTTTGAACCACCGGTTTCAACACCGATCTCACGAAGAACAGCCATCGCTGCATCACGCATGATCTGGTATTCTTTATCGGTCAGTGTCTGAGCTGGAGCAACGGTAATTGAGTCACCGGTATGAATACCCATAGGGTCAAGGTTTTCGATAGAGCAGACAATGATGCAGTTGTCTTTATGATCACGGACAACCTCCATCTCATACTCTTTCCATCCGATTAATGATTCATCGATAAGAAGCTCGTGGGTAGGGGATAATTCTAAACCCTTGTTACAGATGTCTTCGAATTCTTCTGGGTTGTATGCGATACCGCCACCGGTGCCACCCATGGTGAATGAAGGTCTGATAATACAAGGGAAACCAACCTGTTTCTGAACTTCCCATGCTTCCTGCATGCTGTGTGCAATTCCGGCACGAGGACACTCAAGTCCGATTGCCTTCATTGCCTTATCGAATCTTTCACGGTTCTCTGCTTTGTCGATAGCATCGGCTTTAGCACCGATCATCTCAACATTGTATTTTGCAAGAACACCGTGTTTTTCAAGGTCAAGTGCACAGTTCAGAGCAGTCTGACCGCCCATGGTAGGCAGAACTGCATCAGGACGTTCCTTTTCGATGATGTTCTCTACAACCTTCCAGTGGATAGGCTCAATGTAGGTAACATCAGCAACGTCAGGATCGGTCATGATGGTTGCTGGATTGGAGTTTACAAGAATAACCTTGTAACCTTCCTCTCTTAGGGCTCTACAAGCCTGAGTTCCTGAGTAGTCAAACTCACAGGCCTGTCCGATAACAATTGGACCTGCGCCTAATATTAAGATTTTTTTTATGTCTGTACGTTTTGGCATCTGTTATCCCCTAAGCTTTCTCTCTGTATTTGCGCATAAGTTCAACGAAATGTTTAAATAAAGCCATTGGATCATGTGGACCAGGACTTGCCTCAGGGTGTCCCTGGAAGCTGAATGCTGGTGCATCAGTACGTTCAACGCCCTGAAGAGTTCCATCAAACAGTGATTTATGAGTTGCTTTCAGGTTAGCAGGAAGAGTTGCCTCATCTACACAGAAACCGTGGTTCTGAGAGGTGATGTATACAGTTCCATTCTCTAAATCTCTTACAGGATGGTTTGCACCGTGGTGACCACATTTCATCTTGATTGTCTTAGCTCCTGAAGCTAATGACAGTAACTGATGACCAAGACAAATGCCGAATAATGGAATCTTATGCTCTAAGAAGGTTTTAATTGCTTCCTGTGCATAAGTACATGGTTCAGGATCTCCTGGTCCGTTGGACAGGAAGATTCCATCTGGATTCATTTTTATAACTTCACTTGCTGGAGTCATTGCAGGCACAACTGTTACCTTGCAGCCTAGTGAAGCCAGGATTCTTAGGATGTTGTACTTAACACCGAAATCATAGGCGACAACATTAAACTCAGTACGGCTCTTGTTTACATAGCCCTGACCAAGCTCCCAGGTACCTTCATTCCAGTCGTAAATCTCTTTGGTACTTACAACCTTGGCAAGATCCATTCCCTTAATACCTGCAAATTCTCTTGCAAGCTTTAGTGCCTTTTCAGCAGTCATTTTTGGATCTGTTGATAAACAGGCATTCTGGGCTCCTTTCTCGCGAAGGATTCTGGTTAACATTCTGGTATCAATTCCATAAATGCCAGGCTTTTTATACTTAGCAAGAAAATCGCTTAGATTCATTGTGTTACGGAAGTTTGATGCAACTAATGAAAGATCTCTTACAACTAAGCCCATTGCAAAAACATCCCGAGATTCGATGTCTTCTTCATTTGTACCGTAATTGCCGATGTGAGGATAAGTAAGAGTGACGATTTGACTAGCGTATGAAGGATCGGTAAGAATTTCCTGATATCCTGTCATGGATGTATTGAATACGACTTCACCAACGGTGGTTGTATTTTCGGCGCCGAAAGCTTTACCTTTAAATACTGTTCCGTCAGCGAGAGCCAGAATTGCGGATGCGACCACAAAGACCCCCAAAAAAATGATTGAGAACACCGAGTGACGCCGATCTTGGTGCATAAATATTTTCACCAGGACCAATGTCTGCAATATTTTAGACGAAACTCAAACTTTTTCAAGAAAAAAAAGGAATTGAACCAATTTGGTTATATGATGAGCTTTTTCTTTGTTTTTTTTCACAATTATTTTAGCTTCCTATAAATGAAATAAGAAAGTTCGATATAATTGGTGTGAAAAATAATAATATCCGGATATTGATTTCTACTAATGTTTAATCGCCAGCATAAGGTTGAATTGTCGATAAGGAAGAGCACCTTTATATTAGAATGTGCTCTCGCTATTGCTGTCACTGTAGCTGGTGGATGCTCGTCAGACGGTAAGCCTGTAAAATCAGCAAATACTGTTTCCAATCCGGTCTCAATCAAGGTTAACGGGATCAGCCGTCCTGATGTTAGAGAAAATGTTTACGGATATCTTTCAGCTCTTCCTCAGATTTCAAAAGACAAAGTCAGACTGTATGGAAAGGAAATTACAGATAAGATAACTCTTGCTGTACATTCCTACGGTTACTATCATCCTAAAATCAATATTGATTATCCAAAAAGAGATGAACCTTCAAGAGATCTTGTTGCCAAAGTTGATTTAGGTAAGCCTCTTTTCATCAGAAATTTCCAGATTGAAATTCTGGGTGAAGGTGCTTTTTATCAGTCCTTTAAAAGAATTGTTGAGAAGAGTGGAATTGGCCCTTATACCCTTCTGGATCACGGTAAATATGAGAAGCTGAAAACAGAGCTTAAGGAAAATGCCATCTCACTTGGCTTCTTTGATTCAAAGCTTATAAGTTCCAGAATTCTTGTGTATCAGGAGCAGAATGCTGCTGATATTGTTCTGATCTACGATACAGGTAAACGATACAAGTTTGGAAAGCTAATAACAGATGAGAAAACGGAATGGCTCCTAACTCCTTCAAGGTCGCTTATTAACTTTAAGGAAGGGGATGCATTCTCTTCTGCGACTTTAGCTAACTTCTCAACCTCTCTGTCTCAGACAAACTACTATCGTGCGGTTGATGTTCAGCCTGTCGTTGAAGATAGAAAGGATGGTTATGTTCCTGTAAAACTCGGTCTTGAAAGACAGGCAAAGAATCAGTATAGGGTAGGTATCGGCTATTCAACCGATGAAGGAATTCGCGGACTGTTAGGCTGGGATAAGCCTCTTATCAGTTCACACGGACATTCTTTCTCTTCATTTATAAGAGCATCTCAGAAAAAGAAGACAGCTCAGGCTATTTATAAGATTCCACATAAGAATCCTAATCTTGACTACTTCTTTATCAAGCTTGCTCAGACAAGAATTGATCTGAATGATACTCTGGCGGATATTTCTCACGCCTCTTTCCACTATGTTGCCAATCTGGTTGGAAAATGGCGTCGCGATTACTACGTGGCCTCAGAGTATGAAGACTATACTCAGTCAGATGAAAAAGGTCATTCCTTCAATACCATGCTTGGAACCATGATCTCCATGAGAACTACGACCGGAGGTCTTGATCCTCGAGCCGGTTATTCAATTGTCTGGGATAACAAA